>CAYMMR010000223.1:0-4807 GCA_964391545.1 uncultured Nitrospinota bacterium
TCATCAAAGGCAGTGTATCCTTATGTTTGATTACATGAGAGGCTCTGGTAAGGCCACACCAGTTTACTTTAAGACCTCTCCTGATAATCTCATTGCATAATTCTATAATATGACTCCTCTTCATCATGAGGTTGTCATCCCAGAAGTGAAACTGGTTTATATTAAATTTCTTTATTGCTTCTTCCATTTCATCCACAATATTTTCAGGTTTCCGCCATCTGACTTTTCTTTCCCACATCAAAGGCGAGGAGCAGAATGTGCAGGTATACGGACATCCCCTTGAGCCTATTAATGGAAGCCTTAATCCGCCTGTTACATGCATTGGAGAGTTATACTGTTTTATATCGCCGACAAGCTCCCATTTAGGGAAAGGTATTGTGTCAAGGTCTTTTATGTAACTGCGGGGAGGATTAATGACGAGGGACGAGGGACGAGGGACGAGGGACGATTCATTTTTGTAGGCTATACCGTTTAACATAGCCACTTCATTTTTTATCTGAGAGATTGCTTCGCCTTTAGCTCGCAATGACTTCGTCATCTTCACAATCTCTCCGAATGTTTCCTCCCCTTCATACATAACCGCATAATCGCAATAATTTATGGCATCTTCGGGGCATACTGTCGGATGGACTCCGCCGTGAATCAAGAGCGCATCTGTATTTTCTTTTATAAATTTTGAAAGCTTGAATGCCATAGGCGCCTGCGCAGTCCAGTAACCGATGCCGATAATATCCCTTTTCTTTTCCATAATCTTCTCATACATCTCGTCGAGGCACAGGTTCTTAATCTGTCCATCCAATATTTCAACATTAATATCCGGGAATTTGCTCATAATATAGCCGGACAGGTAGAGCATATTCATGGGCAAAATCTTTTTATGCCTCTGGTTTCCAAAGGCGAAGGGGGGATGAATCAGGAGAATTTCGGATTTTGGATTTTGGATTTTGGATTTCGGGTTTTTAATTCTGACTTCTGGCTTCTGGCTTCTGGCTTCTGGCTCTTTACATGCGTATCTCTCCTTTATAGACTTCAAAATATCCTCATCCGTATAAAGACGGATTATTTCTATGCCCTTCAACTCCATACCTATCAATTCGGAGTATATTTCTTCCTGATAGGTAAATGAGGAAATCAGTATTGCGAAGATTGCTTCGCCAGAGCCTGCCCTGAGCGATGAAACGAGATTGCTTCGCTTCGCTCGCAATGACACATGTGAAGGGGCTCGCAATGACATTTTTTTTATTTCATCGGGTGATATTACCTTAAATCCGCAGAATCCGTCCTTCTGTCTTAGAACAGACCTGTCAATTATGCAGTCTGCTGTAAAACCGTTCCATGAGGCTCTTTTAAGAACCATATCCGTATGCTCCCCTGCCCCGTAGATTGCCAGTTTTATGTTATGAGATTTCCATTCGGCAATCTTTTTATCCAATCTTGCAATATAATTTTTAAATACTTGAGATTCGTAGAACATGGTTTACCCTCATTGTCATTCCGAGCAAAGCGAGGAATCTCTGTTATGAGATTCTTCGGGCTTTGCCCTCAGAATGACAGCAACGCTGTCATCTGTGTAATCATTTAAAAATTTTCTCGCAATAAATATCCACAATCCTATCCCAATCGAATAATCTCTCTACCCTCTCCCTTCCTGCCCTCCCCATCTTCTCTCTTAAAGAAGAATCATCCAAAAGGATGTTTAATTTCTCTGCCAGCGCATTAGAATCGCCGGGAGGAAAATGGAATCCTGTAACACTGTCCTTTACACTATCGCTTAAACCGCCTGCCCTTGAAGCAATCACCGGCTTGCCCGATGCCATAGCCTCTACAGCCACCATGCCAAAAGGCTCTTCCCAAAGAGATGGGACAACGCATATATCCATATCCCGATAGAACTCTTTTATCTTCTGATGGTCAAGCCATCCCAACGAAACCATATAATCCTCGCTGAAAAGCTTGTCTACAGTGGCAAATATTTTAAAATCATTTCTTATAGTCCTTAACTTCTTTGCCGCCTCCAATAAGACTTCAAGACCTTTTCTATTGTCCCTCAATCTTCCGCTCACAAATATCTTTTTTATACCTCCATTTTTAACTCCGAACTCCGAACTCCGAACTCCGAACTCCGAAGTAGATACCCCCCCCGGTATCACAAACACTTTGCTGTTAAAAGGGGAAAGAAGCCTGCCGCATAAGCTGTTATAAGTAATAAGCGCATGACATTTCGATAATGATTTTTTTGCATATTTATGATAAAAGGGCATAAATGCAAGGCCGCCGACAAATTCCTGTCCCCACACGGAAAGATTAAAAGATGTTATCTCCTCCCTCATATTCGAGAGTGCGCATTTCATACAATAGGCAGGATTATCAAAATAATTTTTCTCGCACTTCTTCCCATCTTTATAAAGCAGATAATAATTTGGACATATAAGCTCGTAGGTATAAAATCTTGCTATCGTCTTATAATCTTTAACCGCATTTATTATATAAGGCTTGAAAAAATAGCTGTCGCCGAGATATACAAAATCGGGCATGACTTTATCTGCAATTTTTCTTACAGCCCTCTGGACAAAAAAAGCATTAAAGGCAAAAGAAGAAAACTCAAGCTTATGAATCTTAAAAGGAAGGCTCGAGCCGTGGACATGGCCGCGTGGATACATATCCGGCATATATGACACAGCCATCTCGACATCGAATCCCCTCTGCACAAGGCGGCTTGCCACCTCCTTTACATCAACACACGCCCCGCCGTGAGGTGGCCATGAAAACATAAGGTCAATAATCAAAATTTTCATACGAATAAAGGCAAAAAGGTGAAAAGGCTAAAAGGTAAAAAGGTCTTAACCTTTAACCCTTTGACCTCTTTACCTTTTACCCTCCTTAACAAATACCAGAGAGATATTACTGCATTCATAAATATATAAATAATCCTGCCTGTTGTATATGCAAAGAGTTTTTTTATAATCCTTTCACCTTTTGAGCTGACTTCATAAAGATTGTCATTAACATCGTATATCATCAGCCTCTGAATCCCGGTTAACACACTAACTATATCAAGATTAAGATACCCTCTGCCTGCAGGGTTATTATAAAGTAAAATTAGCATATTGAATCCCCTGCTTTTTATCTCTTTTACAACATGGAAAGTCTTGCCTGACAGCCTGAACATCCCGTCCGGAATAACGATAGAATCGTAATTCTTTATCTGTTCCCGATATGCCGACTGAATCAAAACGGTAATATGAGATTCAGGAAACTCCCTTTTTACTTTATTTATTGCCTTTTCAAATAAAGGAAAAGGAACGGTTCTGGCTATTAATATCTTCATATAACAGTTGCAAGTTTCAAGTTTCAAGTTTCAAGTAATGCTATTCTAATGCAAAGATGAGGAATCTCTTGCATCTTGCATCTTGAATCTTGAATCTTTTACCTGTTTTAGACATTCCGCCGCCTTTCTATGTTCCGGCAGCAATTTAAGACATTTTTCAAAAAAAGCCATGGCTTCATCGGGTTTATTATATTTCATATATATCTTCCCTAAATGGAAATAACAGCCCGCCTTAATACCAATAGGGGTATCATCGTTTTTCATTAGTCTTGAGAACCCCTCCTCTGCATATTTTCTTTCCCCATTTTTTGTGTAGATAGAGTAAAGACTATATAAAGTAATTGACTTTCCCGGATACAAACTATCTTCTATTTTAAGCTCTTTTATAGCATTATCAATATTTCCTATTTTTCTATATGCAATACCCATCTCATGGTGAACCCATTCGGCATTTGGATTTATAATAAGCGATTGTTCAAATTCAGTTAGCGCCTTTTCATATTTACCCTGCTGTCTATAAATAATGCCTCTTTGATGACGGGTATCTGCCTTCCCCGGATATAATTTTTCCTCTATTTCAAACTCCTTCATCGCATTCTCTATTTCCCCCATCTCACTATATGCAGCGCCCATCTCAAAATGAAGCCACTCCTTCTTGTTATCTTTATCTGCTATTTCTCGAAATAACTTAACAGCGTCTTTATATTTCCTTTGATTTTTCAACAATTTTGCAAATTCAAACTTCATAATGAGGTCATGCGGGTTTAATCTGAGTCCTTCTTCAAATTCATTTATAGCCGCCTCGGACATTCCCTCTTTTATATAAAAATCATCAATCCTATAATCCATCGAACCCGCAGTCAGAGATTCCAGCCATTTCAATTTTTCCTCTTTCTCGATATTCGTAAGCATAACAGGCTCTGAAACTTTTCCCTTTAGCCGATAGAGCCTATAGCGATTAAAAAATACCCGTTCAAGATTATACTCAAGCCCCGTAATCTTTCTAAGGATAGTCATATCAAAATTCGGCGCGGTCAATACGATATATACAGGTCTTTTTGAAACAATTCCATTTAATATTCCGTCGAACAAATATGTGTGAAAAAATCCGTATGGTTTAACAAAATAAAATAAAAATCCATCGCAGCTCATACGGCCCGCAAGCCGGTATATTTGAACAAAGGGACCCCACACATAGATATATTCATCCTCTTTTGTCCTTTCTTCGATATGCTTTGCAATTTCAGGGATGTAAAATAACTGGTCCGCATTTTGGAAATAAGCGAGTTTTATATCTTTACGATACAAATACATAAAACGAAGTTTATAGTATATATTTGGCATAAGAAGGACAAAGATTAAAGGCAGAAAAATCCACCCTGAGCTTCTTGAAAGGCTGGAGACCGAGGCATTAATTGCCGGCGCGGATAAAATCGAAACAGCCTGAATCGAAGGTATAAATTGATACATCCAGAATAC
>CAYMMR010000224.1:0-4774 GCA_964391545.1 uncultured Nitrospinota bacterium
GGGCAAGGGGCAAGCCTGCCCCTGCAAGCAGTAAGCAGGGGGGGCAAGGGGCAAGGAATGCGACACTGATTACCATTGCACCTACGGGAACGCTTTCTATAATAGCCGGATGCTCGAGCGGCATAGAGCCTCTCTATGCAATAAGCTATATCCGCAGGGCATTGGAGGATGTAAAACTATTGCAGGTAAATCCATTATTTATCGAGGCGGCAAAGGAGAGGGGATTTTATAGCGAAGAATTGATGAAACAACTGCAAGATGGCATGCAGCTTGCGAAAATAAAAGGGATACCGGATGATATACAAAGGCTCTTTGTTACCGCCTTCGCTATATCTCCGGAATGGCATGTGAAGATGCAGGCGGCATTTCAAAAATATACGGATAATGCAGTATCTAAGACCATCAATTTTCCTTCCGATGCAAATGCGGATGATGTAAGAAAGGCATTTATGCTGGCATATAAGCTCGGATGCAAGGGTTTGACTATTTACCGCAGCGGCACAAGGGATGACCAGGTTTTGACATGCAGGGATGTTCATTATTGTTAGAGTCTAAACGACTATTTCTCTATGGATATAAAAAAACTCGGCAGATATGAGATTCTGGAAGAGATTGGCAGGGGCTCTATGGGGGTGGTTTATAAGGGGCATGACTCCATAATTGACAGGATAGTGGCTGTGAAGACTGTGGAGATGAATATGGAAGGGGGGGCAAAGGGGAATGCCCTTTCCGGCTCCTTTTACCACGAGGCGCGGATTGCGGGAAAACTCTCCCACCCCAATATTGCAACTATCTATGACGCAGGAGAGGAGAATGGAGTTTATTTTATAGTAATGGAGTTTGTCGAAGGGATTACGCTCGATAAAGTCATTAAAGAAAATATCCACCTGCCGCTCTCGGATAAGGTTCGCATTATTATTCTTATTGCAAACGGACTCCACTACGCCCATCAGAACGGAGTTATTCACAGGGATATTAAGCCTGCTAATATTATGCTCCTCGAAGACAAGCAGATAAAGATTATGGATTTTGGAATTGCAAGGGGGATAACTAAAGACCTGCGTATCGGCGCGGAGGCGGGACGGCTTTTCGGCTCTCCTGCCTATATGTCGCCCGAGCAGATAAAAGGAGAGGAACTTACAAGGCAGAGCGATATTTTTTCTCTCGGGATAGTAAGCTACGAGCTTTTATCGGGGAAAAAACCGTTTCAGGGGAATGATGTGCCGTCAATCCTTAAAGCAATAATCAATTCCGAGCCTCCTCATCTTGCGGCGATAAATGAAAAGATTCCGCTGTCTCTCGAAAAGGCGGTTATGAAGGCTCTTGAAAAGGATACAGGCAAGCGGTTTAAAAATACAATGGATATGGCAGACCAGCTGGAGATTTTTCTATATAATATGGAAGCAAATAAAAACCAGGACATCGCTCCCTCCGTAAGCGGTAATACAAAAAACCTGATTCATATTCTTCAGAAGAATTATTCCTTTTTTTCGGATTTTTCCTTCGAGGAGCTCAGGCAGATATTCAAGCTGAGCACGAGGTCTGTCTATAAGAAGGGGGATGTTATTTTTGAGGAGAATACTATCGGAAACCGCATGTATATTATTATATCCGGAACAGTTGCTATTACGAAAACTGTCGGCGGCGAGAAGGCTTATGTCAACTCTTTAAAAGAGGGGGATTGTTTCGGAGAGATGGGAATAGTCGACTCCTCTCCGAGATATGCAACGGCAGCGGCAGAATCGGATTGCATAGTGATTGCGATTAACGAGGTTATACTCAGATATTCTGCGCCGGAACTGTGCTTAAAGCTCTATAAAAATCTTACCTCGATTCTTTCCGAGAAGCTCAGAAAAGCGGATATGAAGGTTCAAAGCTTGAAAAGGGAAAGGGCAAAAACATGAGGTTATGCGAGGTCTGCGAATCTTCCAGTCTGGCTCCTCAGCCGTATGCTCAGATTCTTTGCAATTCCCATCAACAGCTTATTGGCAACATCCGGGTTATCCCTGTTTATCTTTGCAAACCGCGCCTTTGTCAGTATAAGTATCTCGGAGTTTTCGGTCATTATTACGGTAGCTGACCTCGGGTAATCGTCAATAAGTGCCATATCTCCCACGCATGAGCCTCTGCCAAAAGATGCAACGATTTTTTTTGTAGGGGAAGAATCGAGACGGACATCTACGGCTCCATCTAAGATAAAAAACAGATAATCCCCAATATCGCCTTCGTTGAATATTATTGTATCCGACGGCACCGATCTGAGGCTTAGCTGCTTCGAGAAATATTCCAGATTGTCGTCGGTAAAGTCTTCGAAGAACGGCAGCTCTTTCAGCATATTTTTAATCCTGCCTATTTCCGTCTCGCCCATATTACCCTCCTAACCCGAATAAATCGGAAAAGACTTGAACACGAATTGCACGAATGGACGAATTACACAAAAAAATCAAAAATCAGACACAGAAAAACACAGATAAATTATGATTTACACAGAAATTATAAATTGTGAAAATCATATAAAAATCGGTGTCCATCGGTGTCTAAAAGTCTTTTATTCGTGTCATTCGCATATTCGTGTAATTCGTGTTCCTGTATTTAAAAACCTTTGTGCATCAAAAGTATTATTTATTCTCTGCGTTCAACTCAAAAATCCTGTGAAGCCCGGAAATGCCCTTTAACTCGAAAAGCCCTATAAGCTTTACGGATACACCGATAATTTTCTTTGCCTCTTCCACGACATTCTCCGAGATAAGCACCCTGAACTCCTCTTTCATATCCTCTCTTTTCATTCCGCCCTCTATCTCGATTAAATCCTTGGGCTTGACCCCTTCGACCCTGAAGGTCATGTTTGTAGCGACCCCGACCCTGTCCCCTTTGCTGTCTACCCTGGTCTCTCCGAAATTAATTGCGAACCTGACGACTATCTGCCTCGCTTCGTCCACTTCGGAATTATATTTTTTAATATCTCTTAAAAGATTGAGGGCGAATTGAACGGAGTTTAAGATGGAAGGGAAGGTAATCAAAAAGCCGTCCCCTGTGCTTTTAATATATTGGTAGCCCTGAAGTTTTGCCAGGGGGGTGGCGATTTCAGTGAGCTTGTTTTTTAGTTCGAGGGCGAAGTTATCGCCGTATTTCGCTGCGATTCCCGTAGAGTTGCGGAGGTCGATTACCAGTATCGCCTCGCTGAGGATTGCCCCTTCGGGATATTTTTTCATTACTATACCCTGCATATCGGATTCTCCCGCAGCCTTTCCCTCTGCCGACGGTTTGTAAACCTTGCCGGTAATCTCCTTTAGAGCCCGCGATGCCTCGCTTCTTACCTCTTCGTCTCCGTCATTTAAAAGCTCCCTCAACTGCGGCAGGGTAGATTCTATTTTCAGTTTTGCAAGCGCCTTCAATGCCTCGATACGGACCTGCTTTTGTCTGTCTGGAAGGAGCTTCAAAAGAGGCTCTACGACCTCGTTTCCTCCTATCTCTCCGAGCGCTTTGGGTATTACCCACTTAATCTCTTCGTCAAAAATATGAGTGGTTATCGGAACTATCGCCTCTTTTGCCTTAAGCCTGCCGAGCGCGGTTATCGCCTTTTCCTTAACCCACCAGTCCTTGTCATCCAGCGCCTCTATCAGAGCAGGTATTGCGGATTTGTCTTCCACCTTGTTGAAGAAATGGACTGCGCACCGCCTGATGTTTTCATTGTCATTTTTAAGCATAGCCTTTATAACGCTGCCCACCCTTTCTCCTTTAATCTCCGCAAGAGCATCCGTTGCCACTTCCCTTACCCACCAATCGGTGTCCTTCATGGCATTAACCAGCGCATCCGCCGTGCGGGGGTCTTTGAGGTTATTGAATATCTCTACGACGCTCCGCCTTACATTTACATCGTTATCACGCATCAGATTCAGCAGGTCTGGAACGATTTCCGAATCTCCGGTGATGCAAAGGCAGTCAACCGCCTTCTGCCGTATTACAAGGTCGGGATTTTTCAGCAGAGCCATAACCGGTCTCGATGCCTTTTTATTGCCAAGTCCCGTAAGGGCATCGAGGGCGATCTTTACCATGTGCGGGTCCTTATCGTTCAGGATTTCGATTAAGGGATCGGCAATAATAGGGTCATCTATTTTTGTAAGCCCCCTGACCGCACGTATCCTTATCGCCCAATCGCTGTCTTTAAGGGCGCTGATTAATAACCGTGCAGCCGTATTTCCTCCAATCGAGCTTAAAATATCTATTATGGTTTTTTTTAAATCCGACTCTGCATTATTGTAGAGAGAGATAAGTTTGAGGACAGCGGCATGATTCTTTATGGCGATAAGAATATCCGTGCAGCCTTTGCGAATATAGGCGTTCAGGTTCTGTAGATTGTCAATCAGCTTTGGAATATCGTCATTGGTGATTTTTTTTACGATTATTTCCTTTGCTGTCGTCCGCACTATATCGCTGCTATTGCCGGCAAGATTTAGAAGTGTATCGAAAAAAGTATTATCGTAAGTCTTTAAAAGGATGGCGCTCGCATCCGTCGCAGAAATCTCTCTGTTTTGAAACGAATCCGCTATGCTTTGAAAGGCGATTTTTCCAAAATCTACGATTTGTCCGATTATTTTGGATTTTTCGTTTTCCTTTTCCTCTGCGATGAGCTTTGAAATAAGCTTTTTTATCTTAATTCGTTCGAACATAATAGGAAAAAGTATTAGATGTGGTATCTTTCTTTACGAAGTTTATTATAGATTTGCAAAAAATGTTTGTCAATCGGAATTACCGAAAAAATTGGACAACCTAG
>CAYMMR010000225.1:0-4769 GCA_964391545.1 uncultured Nitrospinota bacterium
ATTTCATTTAAGCCGATGATGGGACTTGAACCCATGACCTGCTGATTACGAATCAGCTGCTCTGCCGCTGAGCTACATCGGCATGAGTTGATAAGTGGAGAGGGTCTTGAGTCTTTTAATCAACTCGCAAACCCATAAACTCATAAATAAGATTGATGGGCCCACCTGGGTTCGAACCAGGGACCTACCGGTTATGAGCCGGTAGCTCTTCCAGCTGAGCTATGGGCCCTCATTTGTTTATCCTTCTATAAAACTTTTCAACTGCTTGCTTCTGCTGGGATGCCTGAGCTTCCTTAATGCCTTTGACTCTATCTGTCGTATCCTTTCCCTTGTGACATCGAAATCCTGCCCTACCTCTTCGAGGGTATGCTCGCTCTCGACGCCTATTCCGAATCTCTTCCTCAATACCTTCTCTTCCCTCGATGCTAAAGTCTGGAGAACCTTTAATGTCTGCTCCTTCAGATTCATCTTTATAACAGACTCTACGGGGGAGACTACCTTTTTATCTTCGATGAAATCTCCCAGATGGCTGTCTTCTTCTTCCCCGATAGGAGTTTCCAAAGATATGGGTTCCTTTGCAATCTTTAAAACCTTTCTTACCTTTTCTACGGGGAGATTCATCTTCTCTGCAATCTCTTCCGATGTAGGCTCTCTTCCGACTTCCTGAACGAGGAGTCTCGATGTCCTTATGAGCTTATTTATGGTCTCGATCATGTGAACCGGAATTCGTATAGTCCTTGCCTGATCTGCAATAGCTCTGGTAATAGCCTGTCTTATCCACCATGTGGCATAGGTGCTGAATTTATAGCCGCGGCGGTATTCAAATTTATACACAGCCTTCATGAGTCCGATGTTACCTTCCTGAATCAGATCGAGGAAGTGAAGCCCCCTGTTTATATATTTCTTTGCTATGCTGACAACCAATCTCAGGTTTGCCTCTGCCAGTTCTCTCTTAGCCAGTTTATCCTTAGTTCTCCCCTTATCTATCGTCTTCAGTGTTTCTACAAGCTCATCCCTCGTCATACCTGCTTCCAATTCTACCCTTTTTATTTTTCTTTGTATATTTTTAACTTTCTTATCAAGCTCCATGCGCGCCTTCTTCGGAATACCCCTTCCGTTCTCCAGCTTAACCAAGCTGCTGCCCTGTTTTATTTTCTTTACGAGAACCCTGTAGTCTTCAGGAGTAATATTTAATTCCCGATAGTGTTGTGCTATTACATCTTCGCACTGATGTATCCTCTTTACGAAGCCGTCTATCTTATGTATTATCCTGTCCATTTGTGACGGATCGAGATTTATATCCTTAATAATTTCTGCTACACGGATTTTTACAGACTCCTCGTCTTCTTTCGTCTTTTTCCTCTTTTTCTCGTTTAATTTACCCTTTAGCTTTATCCTCAGGACATTTAATCTATTGTTGACGGTCTTCAATTCTTTGATTAATTTCAGCGCCCTTTTTGTCTCTTCCCTTATTTTCCCGTTGTCAGTTTCATCCATGTCCCCCCAGTTTACCACCTCCTGAATCGGTATTTTTCCGCCTTTCAGCTTGTCAGCTATAAAAGCTATCTCTTTGATGGTAATCGGACAATTTACAACAGCATGGATAACCTCGTTCTGCCCTTCTTCGATCCTTTTCGCAATAACCACCTCTCCTTCCCTCGTAAGAAGGGGAACGGTCCCCATCTCCTTAAGATAGAGCCTGACCGGGTCATCCGAAGATATTAGTCCCTCCTCTTCGAACTTGAAATCTTCCTCTATACTCTCTTTTTCTTCCATTGCCAGCGCAACCCTCTGGCTTTTTCGTTCCGCCTCGACAAGCTCTATATCCATCTCTCCGAACAGCATCATTATATCGTCAATCTGCTCAGCCGACACTATATCGGGCGGCAGGGCGTCATTAACCTCTTCATAAGTTAAAAACCCCTTTTCTTTTCCCACAGAGATGAGGCGGTTTACCTCTGCTATCTTCGGCTTCCTTCCCATAACTTATTTTCCCTCCGGATACATTTCCCGAATACAGCCTGCCTTCATAACAGGTTTATTTCAGGATTTTATTTTGTTTCGATTTTAAAATTTGCTCCTGCAGTTCTTTAAACTGCTTATGGTTTCCGTCCGTCATTGCCGCCTTTAATTGACGAATCATGTTTTTAATATCTATCCTGCTTCTCTTTATATATCTTACGCAATCCGATATATTTCTATCCACTTCCCGATACTCTATATCTTCGAATGCCAGTTCGGATGCGACCCTTTTCAATCTTTCATCATGAATCATGTCCATTACCTTAGAAAGGGTTACTACATTCTCCCCCACGGAAAGGCCGAACAGGATGGATGCTATATTTGCCATATCGCTGTCATTGAAATCATCGGCAGAAATACGGTTTTTAATCTTATTTATATTTTTGCTGTCTAACAGCATCAACTGAACGAGTATCCTCTCCGCCTTATTAGAAGAAGGGGTATGGGTCAAGGGTACAGGGTCAAGTCTTTCCTTGCCCCTTGCCCCTTGCCCCTTGCCCCTGTCGGATTCCTTATCCATCTCTTCCATTATCGCCTTTTCTTTAATTCCTGTCCTATCTGCAAGCAATGACAGGTACGCGATCCTCTCTATAGAGTTGTTTATAAGAGACAGATAGGGAATGACCGTTTTAATGCACTCTATTTTTCCATCTGCATTCTTTATATCCGTTTCCGATATGGCTTTTTCTATTATATATTCCATGTAAAGTTTTGCCGCCGATGCAATGCTCAAGAAACCGTCCATTCCTTTTTCCTTTATAAAGCTGTCGGGGTCTTTTCCCGGTGGAAGTGGTATAACCTTTACCTTAATTCCTTTATTGATAAGAACCACGCCGCCCTTCATGGATGCGCTTCTGCCTGCTTCATCCCCATCGAAAAGCAGCGTAATATTATCCGTATACCTTTTCAAAACCCCTGCATGGTTTTCCGTCAGAGCAGTTCCGGATGTTGCGATTATATTCTTTACGCCGTTCTGATATGCGGTTATGAGGTCAAAATAACCCTCTACCAGAAATGCCTCCTTACTCTTTCTTATCTGCTCCTTCGAGAGATTAAGCCCATAGAGTATATCGCTCTTTTTATAAACAGGTGTTTCTGGAGAATTTAAGTATTTCGGCCTCTCCTCCCTATCGTTTAATATCCTCCCCCCAAAAGCGACAATCCTGCCCTCAGTATCGAATATAGGGAAAATAATCCTGTCCCGAAACTTGTCTATATACCCTCCGCCGTCATCCTTTTCTTTTATAAGTCCGGCAAGTTTCTGCGTCTCGACGGAGATCCCATTCTTCTTTAAAAACTGCCGAATCCCTTCCCTCAAAGACGGGGCATATCCTATTTTAAAAACATCAGCCGTATCATCATTTATTCCCCTCTTTTTTAAGTATTCCCTTGCAGTCCTTCCCTGCGGAGATTCCAACAAATGCTTGCGAAAAAAATCGGATGCAAGCTCATTGACACTATAAATAATGCTTTTTTGACTGCTGTTTATGCCCTTTCCTTTTTGCTCGGGTATGCTTATTCCGTATCTTTTTGCAAGATATAATACCGCATCTGGAAAAGGGATATTCTCTATCTGCATTATAAATTGATAGACATTCCCGCCTGCGCCGCACCCGAAGCAGTGAAATATCTGCTTCCCCTGACTCACGATAAATGAAGGGGTTTTTTCGGAATGAAAGGGGCAGAGTCCTTTATAATTGACGCCGCTCTTTTTTAATTGGATGCGCTCGGATATTATCTCTACGATATTGCTCCGGGTCCTTATCTCCTCCACTATCTCGTCAGGGATATAACTCCCCACACCTATTCCTCCTTACAAAGCTTTAATACACCAACAGATAAGCAAGTAAAAAGACCCGCATTCAAAAAGAGAGGAAAACAGAATATAAAGGGTTATTTAGGATTTCAAACGGATTAAGGCAGCATCTCTTTTACGATTTTATTTATAAGAGAGCCATCCGCCTTTCCTTTTAATTTAGGCATCAGCGCCTTCATTACCTTTCCCATATCCTTAGCTGCAGAGGCGCCGGTTTCCGAGATAACTTCCCTGACTATCTTCTTTATATCCTCTTCGCCGAGTTGTTCCGGCAGATAGACCGAAAGTATCTCGATCTCCTTTTTCTCCTTATCGGCAAGATCCGTCCGTTTTGCATTCAGAAACTGGGCATATGAATCCTTTCTCTGTTTTATAGCGGAATTAATAACGGCTATTACATCTTCATCGCTCAACTCCTTGCCAAGCTCTATCTCTTTGTTCTTTATTCCCGCCCTGACCATTCTGATGGCAGAGAGCTTAATCTGCTCCCCCTTTTTCATGGCATCCTTCATATCTTCCATCAATCTCTCTTTTATCGGCATATAACCTCTTTAGTATCTGGCGCCAAACCGTCCCATCTTTTTCCTTGCTGCCAGCATCTTTTTCTTTTTCCTTATTGCCGGACTCTCATAATACTCCCGCTTCTTTATTTCCGATAAAATACCAGCCTTTTCGCACTGCTTTTTAAATCTCCTCAGGGCATTCTCAAAGGATTCGTTTTCCTTAACCTTAATCCCTGGCATAAAGGTCTACCCCCCCTTCCGATATACATAATAACCTCCAAAAATTTTTAAAATGCGTAATTTAGATTGACTTTCCGAGCAAAAAATACTATAAATATATGTAAAGAAGACACTGTTTAAAATAAAATTCTCAATTTATAAATATAATCCCTTATTTTCTTAATGTCAAGATTTTTTTATTAATCAAA
>CAYMMR010000226.1:0-4725 GCA_964391545.1 uncultured Nitrospinota bacterium
GTCAGATTCCTCACGGAGCCTGCCCTGAGCGAAAGCGAAGGGTTCGGAATGACAGTTTGCTGCTTATTTGCCTATTCGCAACTCCCTCTAAAATGAGTTCCCTTGACAAGAAATATAAAAGCAACTATATTTTGGGCATACGGTTTCAATAAAATCCATGTCAAAAGATATAAGAAAACTTGTTTTTTTGATATTTATATTTTTTCCTCCTGCATTAGTTAATGCCGATGACCCGATAAGCGTTGGAGAGGATGTTTACAGGCGATACTGCATAGGCTGTCACGGTGAAAATGGGGATGGAAACGGAAAGGCATCAAAACTCCTGGTTATCAAGCCAAGAAATTTTACTACAGGGGTGTTTAAGTTCAAATCTACCCCTCAGGGCGCATTGCCTATGGATGAAGACCTGATGCGTTCTATTAAACAAGGACTGCCGGGAAGCTCCATGCCTGCCTATATATTGGTATCGGAGATAGAAAGGAAGGCAGTAATAGAATATATTAAAACCTTCTCTAATAGATGGGCAACGGAAATTCCTAAAACAGCCATTGCAATACCGGCAGTTCCGGAATATATCGGCTCGATAGAATCTATTTTAAAGGGCAAGAAGGCGTATGAAGATAACGGCTGTGCAGCATGTCATGGAGATAATGGAGACGGCAAAGGACCTGCTTCGGAAGAATTGGAGGATATGTGGGGAAACCCGGTCAAACCGAGAAATTTTAAAAAGGGGGTATACCGAAGCGGCTCAAAACCTCAAAACCTCTTTACTGTGTTATCCACAGGCATTGAAGGGACACCAATGCCCGCGTATGAGGATATAACGGACGATGATAAGTGGCATCTTATATCCTTTATATTAGGACTTAAAGGGGGCAGATAATATGAATAAAAGGCAGAATATCGTAAACTACAATTTAGTCGCTTCTCATATTATTGCCGGGCTTTTCTTTCTCTTACTGGCAATTGCGGCAGGAATTTTATATTCCCTGCATTTTCTCGGCAAGTATCCCTTGACAGACATTGAATTATTCTCTCCGGGAAGGGTGCGAATGCTGCATACCAATGCTATTGCATACGGATGGCTTTTAAACGGGCTTTTAGGAGGAATGTACTGGGTAGTTCCCAGAATATCGGGCTATCCTGTTTTAAGCAGGCGGCTAAGCTGGTTAATCTTCTCGGTTCTTCAAATCCTTGTCCTCGCTACAGCAGCAGGCATCCTTGCCGGATTTGCTCAGGCCATAGAATGGGGAGAGACCCCTATATTCGCCGACCCTTTTATTACACTGGGACTTATTCTTATAGCAGTAAATTTTATTCCGCCGATTATGAAGGCAAGCAGGGATGCGCCTCTTTATGTAACCCTCTGGTATTTTACCGGGGCAATGGTTTGGGTGATTATTGTGTATACCATGGGGAATTATATACCCCAATTTTTTGTGCCCGGCGCAGCAGGCGCTGCGATTGTCGGAAACTTCATCCATGACATTGTAGGCTTGCTGATTACCCCGATAGGCTGGGGGCTTATGTATTTCTTTGTCCCTACGATAATCAAAAAGCCTATCTGGAACCATACCCTGAGTCTTATGGGCTTCTGGGGGCTGGCATTTTTTTATCCAATGCAGGGCATTCATCACTTTATGTGGTCTCCTGTGCCGATGCATGTGCAATACAGCGCTGTGGTAGCAACGATTGCCATCGAAGTGGTGGTAACAAGCGTTCTGGCAAATTTCATTATGACATTGAGGGGAAGCGGAGATTACCTAAGGACGAATTATCCCATACGCTGGTTTTACACAGGGATGGTATTCTACTGGACAACCTGTTTCCAGTGCGCCATTCAGGTTACCCTTACCGTCCAAAAGCTCATCCACTTCACAGACTGGGTAGTCGGACATTCTCATCTTGTGATGTTCGGCGTCTTCAGTTTCTGGCTTATAGGAATTATTATAGAACTATGGCCGAGGCTTACAGGGAAAGAATGGCACTCTCAAAGCCTGCACGGATGGGCTTATTGGCTTAATACACTCGGACTAATCCTTATGTTTATAGACCTGACCATTGCAGGTGTAATGCAAGGTTTCGCATGGTGGGAATTAAGCCCATTTATGGACTCCGTTAGATTTTCCACACCTTTTTGGTTTGTAAGAACAATTGCAGGATTAATGATAGCAGGAGGGATATTATCCCTCGTTTACAACCTATATATGACTGCAAGGAGCGAAAAGGCATACAAACAAAGGCAGTTTTAGCTTAGTAACTTATAGATCGAATTCTTGCTTTTTTGGCAAGAAAATTTTATAAGCGAAGAGGCTTTCCTCGAACGACTTTTTATTTTTACTTTTGTTCCGCAGCATTTTAAAAATATAGCAAAAGAAAAAATAACGGAAGTGAGAGGAAAGTTTCTTCGCTATTATAGCCTTTTCCGATTTATTGGGGTTAGAAAAATTATGAAAGAGAGATTCAGCTTCATATTTATGGTGGCAGGGATTGGATTTTTCATAACCGGATTCGTATTTCAAATGCTTGGCCCGATTATTTTCTTAAAGGATATACCTATGAAGACAGTTGAAGAGCTCGCAAAAGAGGATGCCGACAGCGAGTTTTATCAATTGGCTGAAGATTATCCGATAGAGTTCAAGAAATACTTCGTAGAACCGACCCCGATTTCTTATGCAGAGGCGCTAAGGCTTGGCAGAGACATCTATATTGCCGAGGCATGCTGGCATTGTCATTCTCAATATATAAGACCGGTGGCTAACGAGCCGATTAGATACGGAGAAGTTTCGACGGCATCTGAATATCAAAACGAACTCCAATTGCCGCAGTTATTCGGCACGCGCAGGGTAGGTCCTGACCTTATAAGAGAGGCGGGGGTTCACAGTAATGACTGGCATATAGCGCATTTCTTTGAACCTGCCTCTGTCCAGCCAGGCTCGGTAATGCCGTCATACAGATGGTTCTTCGATGAAAATGGCAGGCCTAATAAAAAAGGGCTTGCCATTGCAGCTTATGTCCAGTGGCTCGGAAGCTGGAAAAAGGGGGTATGATGAAAGCGGATAAAAAAGAATGGGGCATATTTATTTTAGGGACATGGGTAGTTCTGGGAGTTATTTTTGCGTCTTTGACATTTTCTTACAAAGTGATAGAGTTTTTAAATACTGTTCCCATGGGAGAAGTGGCAGGCTTTGCCGTAATTCAGGTTATTACATACCTTCTCGTGTCTGTAGGCTTCTTTTTTCTCTTCTTATGGAGCTTTCTGAAAGGCGATTTTAAGGACATGGAAAGGGCAAAATACAGGGTTCTTGAGATGGAAGAGAAGATGCTGGAGATCGAAAAGGAGGCGTTGAATGGAAGATAAGGCAAGAATGGAGCAGCAGGAAAATCCAGTCCCAAAATGGATAAAACTTATGTGGGGCGCATTTATTCTGTGGGCGATTATTTATATGGCATCCTACTGGCTGCCCGATTTATATAGATGGATACAAACCGCTGACCCCGATGCCACCCAATGGCAGGATTATAAAAAGTCTTAAATCATCAATCTGTAGAAATCTACAAAAAACTTGACAAAAATTCAAACAGCAGATAGATTATACATAAAAAAATAACTTTCTTTAACAAAAAGGGGGTGAAAAAAAATGAATGCTGAATGGACTGCTATAATATGGGCTGTTCTTCTTGCCCTGATATTTATCGGTTGGAACACTGCCATGTCGGAAAAACATTAAGGAGGTATATTTATGGCTATTCAGGTTGGACAAATTGCGCCTGATTTTAAAGGTCAGGCGGTGCTGCCTGACGGCAATTTCAAAGAAATAAGCCTTGCAAACTACAAGGGCAAATGGGTTGTTTTGTTTTTCTATCCTTTGGATTTTACCTTCGTATGCCCCACAGAGATTAAAGGATTTAATGAGAGAGCCGATGAATTTGCAAAACTTAAAACGCAGGTTATCGGGGCAAGCATTGACAGCGTATACTGCCACAAGGCATGGATTGACAACGGACTTGGAAAACTTAAATTCCCTTTGCTGAGCGATATTACCAAAGAGATAAGCAGGGCATATAATGTCCTTATCGAAGACAAGGGAATTGCCCTTAGAGGCACATTTATAATCGATCCTGACGGTGTGATTTCAAGCTCGGTTGTAAATATTACAAATGTCGGCAGAAGTGTAGAGGAAACAATAAGAACGCTTACGGCAATTCAGACCGGCGAAAGAACACCTTGCGATTGGAAACCGGGAGATAAGACACTCGGAAAATAATTCATCCTCCTCCCTCTCCCATCGGGGGAGAGGGTTAGGGTGAGGGGACTTCAGGTTGAGGTTAAAGTGTTTCTTAACTTCAGCCCTTATCAATAATCTTTACTATCCCATACAGAGCTTCATTCACAGGCACAGGGATGCCCATTTCCCTGCCAATTTTGACAATCGCTCCATTTATCGAATCAATTTCCGTTTTTTTATTATTTTCTATGTCCTGAAGCATAGAGGTCTTTATAGCCCCTGCCTTTAAAGTCTTGGAAATCGTCTTTTCTACAATATCATCCGTCAATTTTATTCCCTTTCCTTTTGCAACATCCACTGTCTCCTTCATTGCCATCTCAACTACCTTTCTCGATTCGGGAACAGAGAGGACATCCGAAACCATCGAACCGGTAATAGCAGTTATGGCATTGAATCCAACATTCCAGACCATCTTTGACCATATATCTTTTTGAAT
>CAYMMR010000227.1:0-4703 GCA_964391545.1 uncultured Nitrospinota bacterium
GATTCCGCATCGAGTGCGGAATGACAGTAAAGGAACTTTAGGGACACTCTACTAACAAGGAGGATAATAGATGAAATTAAGCGAAGATATGAAACCTATAAGCTATTTCAAATCACACATCTCCGAGGTCATTCGAGAAGTTATGGAAGGCAATAAAACCGTTGTAATTACTCAGAATGGCGAAGCCAAAGCGATCCTACAGGATATCCATGATTATGAAAAAACACAGGAATCCCTCGCAATGCTTAAAATCCTTGCAATGAGCAGAAAAAACATCGAGGCGGGGAAGACAAAACCCTTCAGAAATGGCATTAGAGATGTGAGGAAAAAGGCTGCAAGGTTTCTTTAAGAAAAATCCATGAGCCTTTGGCTCACAAAGGGAAATGAAATTTTCCGTTCATCTGGTCGAAGATACCATTCAGAAGCTCGAATCCCACCCCATGTGTGGACATATCCCGCCTGAATTGGAACGGATAGGTGTTCTCGAATTCAGGGAAGTCCATTATAAGCCATATAGGATAATCTATGAAGTTTACAAATCGGAGGTATTTGTTTATTGTGTCCTTGACGGTCGGAGAGACATGCAGGAGTTGTTGCAGAAAAGGATATTAAGATGATTGTAATAAATGCAAAAGATTAATCTCAAAGACCTCTCCCTTCGGAAGATGGAAGCTCTTATATTGTCTCTGGGGGAGAAGCCTTACAGGGCAAGGCAGATATATGAATGGGTATTTCAAAAGGATGTTGATGATATAGGAGGGATGACAAATCTCTCCATAGTCTTTAGAAATCGTTTAAGCGAGCTATCCTATATATCCCGCCTCTCTATCTCCGATAAAAGAGTCTCGAAGGACGGCACGGAGAAATACCTTTTTTTATTGGAGGATGGCAGCAGCATCGAGAGTGTCCTTATACCCGATGAAGATAGACTTACCCTCTGTATATCAACACAGGTTGGTTGTAAGTTAAACTGTGTATTTTGTCTTACAGGAAAGGGAGGGTTTGTCAGAAACCTGAAGCATTCCGAGATAATAGAGCAGATTCTTGCCGTCAGGAGGGAAAATAAGAATATAACAAATATAGTTCTCATGGGAATGGGTGAGCCTCTCGATAATTACGAAAACACTATAAAGTCTTTAAAAACCATGACTTCCCCTCATGGACTAAAGATACCTGCAAAAAGGATAACCCTCTCTACTTCGGGACTCATCCCTGAAATTGAACGGCTTGCAAAAGAAAACCTCAAAATAAATCTTGCGATTTCTCTTAATACCCCTGATAATGAGACAAGGGATAAGCTCATGCCGATAAATAAAAAGTATCCGGTTGAAGATTTGTTAAAGGTCTTGAGAAAATATCCTCTTTCACCGGGAAGGAGAATCACCTTTGAATATGTTATGCTCAAAGGTATAAATGATTCTATGGAGGATGCAGACAGGCTTTCAAAAATTCTTAAGGGTTTAAAATGTAAGATTAATCTAATCCCTTTCAACTGCTTTGAAGGGTCAAATCTTGAATCTCCAGATAATAAAAGAGTGGAGGATTTTAAGAATCTGCTTGTCTCGAGACATTACACCGCTATTATAAGAAAAAGCAAGGGGGCGGATATATTAGCGGCATGCGGGCAGCTGAGGGCAGGGTCAAGGAAAAATAACTTGCCCCTTGACCCCTGACCCATGCCCCTCTTATGCTATGGCTGGAATACTATACATTGTCTCAACGCCGATCGGAAATTATAAAGATATAACTTTAAGGGCTCTCGATGCGCTTAAAGATGCCGATGAGATTATATGCGAGGAGTTTAAAGAAGGTAAAAGACTCCTGAAACATTACGGCATTGATAAGCCTGTAAGAAGACTAAACGAGCATAACGAGAAAAAGGAGACGGCTCAGATAATAAAAGATTTAAAGGATGGGAAAATTTTTGCCTTGATTTCGGACTGCGGGACGCCTGTATTTGCCGACCCCGGGAGCTATCTGATAAAAGAGGCGGTTTCGGCAAATATTAAATTGGTTCCGGTTCCCGGCGCTTCATCTCTTATGTCTGCATTGGTGGTAGCCGGTATTCCTGTAGACAGGTTTCTATACTATGGTTTTTTATCTCCAAAGAGGGAGATACGGAGAAAAGAGCTTTTAAGGATTAAAGAAGAGAAAATGCCGGTTGTTCTTCTCGATACGCCTTACAGGCTTTTTGGTCTTTTAGAGGATATTGCAGAAGTATTGGGTAAAGAAGCTTATATCGTTTTGTGTATGGATATTACCTGTCCCTCGGAGGAGATTTTGAGAGGCAGTGCAGAGAAAATACTTGCAGAACTAAAAAAAGGGGGGAGTAAAAGGGAGTTTGTGTTGATTATAAAACCATCAGTAAAAGCTTATAGCTTGTAGCTTATAGCTAATAGCTAAAAGTTATAGTGAACGAAAAAAGAAAGGTGTCATTGCGAGGGACGGAGTCCCGAAGCAATCCCCTTAAGATTGCTTCGCTTCGCTCGCAATGACACATGAGTAATGCCAACTTATTTTATTCATTTGCTATAATTAAAATCTGTGGCTGAATTTATATGAAAATTACAAAAGAAGAAATATTAAAATTCATGAGGGAGTCTGCCTCTCGTCCTCTTACAATAAGGGAATTAATTAAGGGCTTTAATATTCCTGCCGAAGAAAGAAGCCCGTTTAGAAAGCTGGTAAGGGCTCTTTTAAGGGAAGGGGAGATTGTAAAGATAAAGGGAGAGCGATATGGGCTTCCGGAAAAGATGAATCTCGTTACAGGCATTGTGCAGGGGCATCGTGACGGCTACGGATTTGTCATGCCCGACGGCGGCGGAGAGGATGTGTTTCTGAACCCGAAAAACATGAGAGAGGTAATGCACGGGGACAGGGTGATATGCAGGGTCGAATCGTCGAGAGAAAGAGGAAAAAGAGAGGGAAGGGTTATCAGGATATTGGATAGGGGGCACAAAACCATAGTAGGGATATATGAGCCAAGCGGACATTTCGGATTTGTTATGCCTGACGATAAGAGGATTACCCATGATATTTATATACCCCTTAAATACAGCAGCAGGGCAAAAAGAGGAGAGGCGGTAGTAACGGAAATTACGGCATATCCTACGACAAATAGAAATCCCGAAGGAAAGATAATAGAGGTCATCGGTTATCCCGATAACCCGGATGTAGAGATAGAAATAGTCATTAGAAAATACGATATACCTTCAAAATTCCCGGCAGATGTCTTAAAAGAGGCAGAGGCTGTCCAACAGGAGATTGCCGATGACGAACTTTCAGGAAGGCTCGATTTGAGAGGCATGAATATAGTGACTATTGACGGGGAGAGGGCAAAGGACTTCGATGACGCAGTATCTGTGGAAAAACTTGACGGCGGTAATTATCTTCTTGGCGTCCATATAGCAGATGTGAGCCATTATGTAAAGGAAGGAAGTCATCTCGATAAAGAGGCATTCAAACGAGGAACCAGCGTATATTTCCCTGACAGGGTAATCCCTATGCTCCCCTTTCAGCTGTCCAACGAGATATGCAGCTTGAAGCCTAAAGTGGACAGGCTTGCCATGAGCGCTTTTATGGAATTTGATAAACACGGAGATTTGATAAATTACAGTTTTGCGAAAACAGTTATAAACAGTAAGGAGAGGATGACATACACCGATGTGGCGGAGATATTAGAAGAGGGGCAAGGGGTAAGTGGCAGGGGGCAGGGAGAAAAACATGAGAGATATTCTTATCTTATAGATGACTTTTATTTAATGAAAGAACTTTATGAGATTTTGAGAGAGAGAAGGATGAAAAAGGGGAGTATAGACTTTGACCTCCCGGAGCCGGATATAATCCTCGATTTAAGGGGAAAACCGGAAAATATAATAAAGGCAGAGAGAAATGCAGCACACAGACTTATCGAGGAATTTATGCTTGCGGCAAACGAAGCCGTAGCTTCTCATTTTATGAAATTGGAGATTCCTGCGCTCTACAGGGTGCATGATGAGCCTGACCCCGAAAAGATACATGAATTCAGCGATTGTGTTTATAACTTCGGCTATCATTTAAAAACAGGCTCCCGTCTTGAAGGGGGCAAGCTCCATCCCAAAAGCTTTCAGAAACTGCTTGGCGAGATAAAGGGCAAACCCGAAGAGATGTTAATATCAACGATATGTTTAAGGCACATGAAACAGGCAAGGTATTCTCCCGAGAATATCGGACATTTCGGGCTCGCATTCGATAATTACACCCATTTTACATCGCCCATACGGAGATACCCGGATTTGATTGTCCACAGGTTGTTGAAGGATGTTTTGGCTAAAAAACAGGTTTCGGAGAAAAGATTTAAAGTGTGGGAGGAAAAACTCCCTGAAATTGCCCGTCACTCTTCGGAAAGAGAGAGGACGGCCGATGAGGCAGAAAGGGAGATAGTGGATCTAAAGAGAGTTCAGTTCATGATGGATAAAATTGCCGAAGAATATGAGGGAATCATTTCGGGTGTAACTACATTTGGACTATTCGTAGAGCTGAAGGAGATATTTGTCGAAGGGCTTATCCATGTGTCCGGCATGCCGGATGATTATTATACATTTAATGAAAGCGACCATTCCCTTACAGGAAGACGGACAAAAAAGAGGTTCAGGATAGGGGACAGAGTTAAGGTAAAGGTAGAGAATGTCAGTCTGGCAAAGAGGCAGATAGATTTTACGTTA
>CAYMMR010000228.1:0-932 GCA_964391545.1 uncultured Nitrospinota bacterium
CCCCCCTTTAGTAAAGGAGGGGGAGGCAGTCGAAATTTTAAAACTCTTTAAAGAGATGGTAGAAGCAGAAGAAAGGATTACGGAAGATACATTTGACAAAATAATGTCGTCCATAAAAGAGAAAACGAATCTAAAAGGGAAAAAACTTATAATGCCCGTAAGATTGGCTCTCACCGGAATAACAGAAGGTCCCGAGTTGAAGAAAATTATGGAAATTCTTGGGAAGGAGAGAATTATTAAGAGGATAAATTCAGCTCAAACATCGATTATATAGTGTGCGGTGAAAAATGATGTTTTTTTCACTTCCGTTATTTTTTCTTTTGGTTTATTTTAACCCCCCTTCCTCCCCCCTTTAAAAAAGTGGGGATTGAGGGTCGTTCAAAAAAATCATTTTTCACCAGATACTAAATAGGCTCTAATGCTCGATATTATGCAAAACCGCTCTGTCCTCGCAGTCTGCGCACTCAAACTGTATGGTAGTATGGGAGATATTGAACTTCTCTTTAAGAATATCTTTTATAGCCGAAAGAATCCGGCTTCCTTCGCTGATTTTCCGGTCGTTTATGCGGACATGGGAGCTTAAGGCATAGACATTCGAGCAGATAGACCAGATATGAAGCTCATGGACATTCTCGACACCCTCGATTTTTTTAATTTCCGAAACTACTTTGTCCATAGATATATCCTCCGGCGTCCCTTCGAGGAGGATATGGACGGATTCCGATATTAACTTTGAAGCGCCGTAGATAATTATGCTCCCGATAACCGCGCTTACAATGGAATCCACGATAAACCACCCTTTAAAAAAAATGATGCTCCCTCCTATGATTACACCCGCAGACGACAGTGTATCCCCTATGATATGAAGGAATGCGCTCCTTAAATTCAGGTCCCTGCTGTCTGTTTCTTTGAGATAAAGGGCTATGATAAGA
>CAYMMR010000228.1:942-4672 GCA_964391545.1 uncultured Nitrospinota bacterium
TTAATCGACAGTCCGATAGCGGCGATTATCAGCATGCCTGCGCTGTTGACCGGCTCAGGGGCAATGAACCTTCCCCATGCCTTATAAAATATTCCGAGCGCAATCAGAAAGAGCGTAGTCCCGTTAATAAAGGCAGCAAAGACCTCTGCCCTGTGATAGCCGTAAGTTTTTTTGTCTGTGGACGGAAGCGCCGACACTTTAAGCGCGATAAAGCTTAGGACAAGAGAAAAGACATCCATGAATACATGGGCGGCATCGCTCAGGAGAGCCAGACTGTTTGCCCATATTCCTCCCGCCGCCTCAACGGCAAATATTGCAGAGGTTGCATAAATAGCAACCTTGAATCTCCCTTCGATATTATGATTATGGGGCATAATGGCTTTATGATTTACATTTTAGATTTACGATTTAAAATCTGTTAAGATATTTTTACCACAAAGACACAAAGGACACAATATTATAGACTAAAAGACCGAGAGTCTAAGAGTGAAAATAACTTTTAGAGTAACATGCCAATAGAAATATTTAAACTTTGCTCAACTTCCGGTTGATGAAAGTCTGCGGCTGAAAATATAATTTGCAGTGAAGATTTTTTTGCGGGGTCAATAAAATTAACTGGCTCTTTTGTAATAAGGCTTTACCTGTGAAATAGAAGTGGTATAATCACAATTTAGGGTTATAGGTTATTATTAACTTGTATAAAAGCAATGTCATTAAAGGAGTATTTAAATTTACCGTATGCAGAAGCATTAACCATAGCCGATGAAGATATTGATGATAATTGGGAAATATATATGTTTGAATTTTTAAAGGGGATATATCCATGAATATTTTTGAGAAAAAAAATACAGAGCTTATTAAAGAATTCAATCGTTATATCGGAGAACATCCGGAGTTCGGGGATTCTATTCCAAAAGGAGCCGTTGTAGCAATGCAGATGGAAGGTGATGAAGATTTTAACGGATGGAGCCGAAGATTAGCAGAAAGCCATGCGGAAGAAGGGCAATCCGTGATTTATGTTAAGATAAAACAAATCAAACCTATCCGCTCGCGTATCGAAGAAGTTACCCTTGAACCTGCCTCTTTTTAATAGTTAAAACCAATCGAATGTTTGAAACAGCGAAACAATAAAGCAATGGAGCAATTGTTCTTATATGTTTGAAATTTTGCATAAAGATAAACATACAAATGCCCGTCTTGGGAGGCTCAAGACCGCTCACGGAGAAATAACGACTCCCGTATTCATGCCCGTCGGCACGAGGGGCGCCGTAAAAACCCTTTCTCCTCAAGATTTAAAGGATAATGGAGCCGAGATTATTCTCGGCAATACCTATCATCTGTATTTAAGACCCGGACATAATATCGTAAAAGAGATGGGGGGGCTGCATAAGTTTATCGGGTGGGACAGGCCTATTCTTACCGACAGCGGAGGGTTTCAGGTTTTCAGCCACAGCGATTTAAGAAAGATAACAGAGGAAGGGGTTGAATTCCGGTCTTACATAGACGGCTCGAGGCATTTTATGACGCCTGAGTTGTCTATAGAGATTCAGGAATCTCTTGGAGCCGATATAATTATGACCTTTGATGAGCCGTCCCCTTATCCATCGCCCTATGAATATGCCCTTAAATCCGTAACATTGACGGCAGATTGGGCAAGGAGATGCAAGGAAAGATGGGGTCATGGATCGGGGGTCATGGGTCAAGATAAAAACATACTTGCCCCTTGCCCCTTGTCCCTTGCCCCTCTCTTATTCGGAATAGTGCAGGGGGGGATTTATGAAGATTTAAGGAAAAAGAGCGCAGATGATATAATAGGAATAGGATTTGACGGATATGCAATAGGCGGTTTAAGCGTTGGCGAGGAGAAGGATAAAATGTATGATGTTGCAGGCTATACCGCGCCGATGCTTCCTTATGATAAGCCGCGCTATCTTATGGGCGTGGGAACTCCCGAGGATATTATAAAATGTATATCGATGGGCATAGATATGTTCGACTGCGTAATGCCCACAAGAAATGCCAGAAACGGCAGCCTATTTACAAGCAGCGGCAGGATGGCAATAAAGAATGCCCAATATATAAAAGACGAAAATCCTTTAGACCCGTTGTGCAGCTGTTATACCTGCAAAAATTTCTCGAGGGCGTATTTAAGGCATCTATTTGTATCCGATGAAATATTGGCGCTCAGGCTTAATACCATACACAATATACATTATTATATGAACCTGATAAAAAATATTAGGGATGCAATTATAGAAGACAGAATGTCGGAATTAATGAACAAAAACCTGAACACGAATGACACGAATAAACAAATTACACGAATAATGTAGAAACAAAAAATTAGTCTTTATTTTAATATGTTTCGTGCCATTCGCATATTTGTGAAATTCGTGTTCGGAATTTTTATAGAGTAGAAACGGAGAAGAAAGAGAAATGAAAAGAGCTATCAGGGCAGTCGGTTTGATGTCTGGGACATCCGCGGATGGAATTGACGCTGCTGTCGTAGAGATAAGGGGGAAGGGGCTTAACTGCAAGGCGGATTTGATTGCCTTTAAAAAAATTCCCTTTCATAAGGATTTAAGGGAAACGATTCATAAGGCATCGACGCCGGAATATGGAAGGGTTGACATTATATGCCATCTTAACTTTCTTTTAGGGGAGTTGTTTGCAAAGGCGGCAATAGAAATCGTTAAAATAGCAGGGTATAAAATAAAAGATATAGACCTCATAGGCTCGCATGGGCAAACGATCTATCATATACCCGCAGGAGTTAAGAGTTCGGATCCCCGCTTAAAAACTGCGGGGACAAGGTTCGGAGTTCGGAGTTCGGAATTAAATCTTAAATCGCAAATTACCTCTACTTTACAGATAGGCGAGTCTTCTATAATTGCCGAGAGGACAGGTATAACGACTGTTGCTGATTTTCGCACAATGGATATGGCAGCAGGCGGGCTTGGTGCGCCGCTTACACCGTTTGCCCATTACATACTTTTTAATAAAGGAGGAAAGGGGAGGGCGGTCAATAATATAGGGGGCATAAGCAATGTAACATTTCTTCCCGCAAACGGCGATATGAACAAAGTGATTGCCTTCGATACAGGTCCCGGCAATATGCTGATAGATTCTATGATGTCTATCATTACAAAAGGCAGGAAAGGTTACGATAAAGGCGGCAATACTGCATCGAGAGGCTGTATAAATGAGAAATTTTTAAATAAGCTTATGAGCCGCCCTTTTATAAAAAAAGCGCCTCCAAAATCTACAGGGAGAGAAGAATTCGGATATGACGAAGCCTTGAGATTATACGAATTGGCAAAAAGATATGATTTGTCGGACGAAGATATTGTAGCCGTTGTAACAGGATTTACGGCAAAGGCGATTGCAGAGAATTACAGGAGATTTATTATGAGAGAACACGGCTTATCGGAGATTATTGTCTGCGGCGGGGGGGCGAAAAACTCAACGCTTTTAAAAATGATTGCGGAAGAGATGAAACCGATACCTGTAAGGACATCGGATGAATACGGCTTTCCTGCCGAAACAATCGAGGCGATAGCCTTTGCCGTTTTAGGGCATGCTGCAATATCCGGCATTCCTGCAAATCTTCCTCAGGCAACGGGCGCAAGGAACGCAGTAGTTCTTGGAAAAATAATATATAAGCCTAACGCAAAAAAAATATAAAAAAATATTGACAAAAAAAATATATTGTGTAAAATTGACTATAGTG
>CAYMMR010000229.1:0-4610 GCA_964391545.1 uncultured Nitrospinota bacterium
GTCAAGGGTCAAGCCTGCCCCTGCAAGCAGTAAGCAGGGGGGGCAAGGGGCAAGGAGTAAACAATGTGGAGAGTATGATAAAAGAGGCAGGGGAAAATACGGAATTAGGGAGATTCCTTTCCCAGTTCAAAGGCGAAGAAAAACTTACTCTGAAAGCAGTTGTAAAGGCAATAGAAAACGGCAAAGGCTCGATTACAAGACCGGAGGCGATATTCCTTATGATGGAGCAGTTTCTGACAGAAAAATGAAAAACATCCTCATATTAAATCTTACCCGAATGGGCGACCTGCTCCAGACAACCCCCCTTATTGCAGGGCTTAAGGAAAAGTATCCGGATTCAAAAATCACGCTCCTTGCAAATAAAACCTTTGCAGAAATATGCAGCGATGTTCCGTTTATCGATGAAATTTATACATTCGATATAAAACAGTTTGCTCCCGGGTCCGAAGGAGAGGATGTATCGCTCCTTAGGGTTTACCGCTATCTGGATGTTCTTGTGGAGCAGATGAAGTCAAAGAGATTCGATACGGTGATAAATTTAAGCCACTCAAAGCTCACTGCCATTTTTACATCGCTTATTAATGTTCCGGATGTCAGGGGACTTACATCTACGGATTACGGACACAGGGTTATAAGGCATCCGTGGCTGAACTATTTCTGCAATATCATATTCAACAGACATTACAACAGATTCAATCTGGTTGATATATATATGAAGAGCGGAGATATAGAGCCGTCAAACAGGAGGCTTTATCTGAATGCCGCAGAAGATGGATTAAGGCTTGCAAGCGACTTTTTACAAAAAAATGGAATAAAGGACAGCGATATGCTGATTGGCTTTCAGCCTGCATCGAGCCGTCCTGACAGGAGATGGTCTCCCGATTCCTTTGCAAAGCTTGGATTGGAGCTTATCAAAAGGTATGATGCAAAGATAATAATATTCGGTGTATCCTCGGAAAAGGAGCTTGGAGATGAGATTCAGGCGAAGATTAACAACACCATCAATCCCCCTTTATTAAAGGGGGAAAAGGGGGTTATTAATGCGGCCGGCAAGACATCGGTAAAGCAGCTTGCCTCTCTTATAAAAAGGTGTAATTTGCTGATAACCAACGATACCGGAACAATGCACATAGCAGCGGCGCTTGGGACAAAAATAATAGCCCTTTTCTTTGCACATGCGCTTGTCCATGAGACAGGACCCTATGGAGAAGGGCATATCATATTGCAGGCTGATATTCCCTGCTCTCCGTGCAGTCATCATACTAACTGTAAGAATCCTGTGTGCAAGGATTATATAACGGTTGAGGATGTGCTGACAGCAGTGGAAATAATAAACAAGGGTCAGGGGTCAGGGGTCAGGGGTCAAGAAGAACAGGGGCAAGAGTCAAGGGTCAAGGGTCAAGATAAAAATATACTTACCCCTTACCCCTTACCGCTGCAATTACCCCTTGCCCCTTTTTTAAGAGTCATTCCCTTTTATTCTTCCTTTGACAAAGACAATATGGTAGAATTCCTGCCGTTGATAAAGAAGCCTGCCGGTTTAAGCGATATCGTCGGATATGCCTACAGGATTATGTGGAAAAAAGTTCTTGGCAGCAATGGCAGGTTGAATCTTCTTCAGCCTTCAGCCTTCAGCCTTGAGTCAAAGGAGGTGGCAGATAAGATTAAAAACCATTTTGATATTAAGTCGGACGCCGTCAATCCTCATATAGTCAATCTATTGAATATGTTTGATAAGCTGGCGGTTCTGGGAAGGGAAGGGGCATTTGTTACAAATGATATAATTAAGGAAGTTTCGAAGGGTAGATTTAATGTTGAATATGTAAAGGATTTGGGCAGCATTGTAAACGGGATAGATGAAAATATCAATCTCTTAGGCATGACGGAGCCTGCAGCAGGCGCGATTGTCAGCCTCTTCAAATTCGGCAAAGAGAATCTTCAGGGCGATAATGTTTTGAAACTGGCAGAGGATACGCTTTTGTTATATGATGCAGTTGCGGCAGAGGCAGGTATTATGGGGCAGTTGCTAAAAGGGATAAGCGAAGAGTTAAGAATGAAATGTTTTGAAACTCTTAACTCCTAACTCTCAACTCTTAACTGAATTTTATTGATATACAAAAGATAGCGGAAGACAGCCTGAATAATCTGAGAGAGCATCTTCGGAAACTGACTCCAGCCCTCCAGTCCACAGCAGAATGCTTCAGGGGAAAGACCGGGGAGGAGGCTAATAAGAATTATCTGTTATGTATCGAGGCTCTGCAGTTATTCGAGGAACTGATAGAAGGGATAAGACAGTTGTTCAATATGGATTTTTCGAAGATAACGATTACCGGAGAAACGATTCAAAGCCGCAAAGAGAAGCTTCTGAAGATCACAGCCGATATGCATTCCGCACAAATCGATCAGGATTGGGTAATGCTGTCGGACCTCCTCGAATATGAGCTAATCCCTATAATAGAAAACTGGATAAACATAATCCCGTCCTTTCAAGAGGAGATAAAGAAAGTTTATCAATAGCGGGGGGACTCGTAAAAAGTCAAAACAAAATTAGCCCTTATAGCAATGAGAGTCCTTTTGCCATTATGGCTGATTTTTGACTTTTTACGAGATTGTTGTAATTTATATGGGACAATATAGTCTTAAAGGTTTTATCGGATTATCTTGTTTCCTCCATGCGCTCTTTTTTATATCCACCGGCAGCTTTTACATCGAAAACAAAAAAGAACCGCCCCTCCGCATAAGATTAATTCAAATCCCGGAAATTAAAGAGATCCCTGTCCGCAAGAAAAAGGTCTATCCATCCGAGATTGCCGATAAAACAAAAAAAGAGGATAAAGATATCGAGCCCGTTGAGCCGCCTATCATTCCTGCTGCCGAATTAAACAGTTTCAGTTATGAGGACACACAAAAATCTAAAATCGAACATAACGATACTACCTCCAGGATTTTAAACAACCCGGAGCCAATGACGCATAAAAAGGAAGATGCGGAATCTCGCGAACAGGATTTTGATAATGATATAGTATCTCTCGATACAAAGGAGTTTAAATACAGCCCGTATTTCGATTCCATAAAGAGAAAGATACATTCTGTCTGGAGATACCCCGAAGATGCGATGTCCCGCGGCATAAGCGGGAGTCTTACGGTAAGATTTTCCATATCAAAAGACGGCAAATTAATGGATGTGAAACTCCTCAAACCTACAAATCACCGGATACTGGATGATGAGGCTGTCAGGGCTGTAAAAACCGCAGCCCCTTTCGATAAATTTCCCCCTGCAATCGCCAAAAACCAGCTAAATATAGTTGCAACCTTTTCATACAAGCCATATTTTGTTTCCCAGAATGAAATGTTGTAATATAGCGCCTCTTATGTTATAACTTCTATCAGTGTAACAATTATGAACAGCATATCTGCCAATTTAAGCGGTGTTTTGCTGAGGATTAAGCTGGCGGCTGAGAGGACCGGCAAGGATGCCCGGGCAATAAAATTAATCGCTGTTACAAAGACCGTTGATGTCCGAAGGATAAAGGAGGCTATTTCGGCAGGCGTAACGATTATCGGCGAAAGCCGTGTTCAGGAGGCGAGGGAGAAATTTGAGGAAATAGGCGGCAAGGTTGAATGGCATCTGATAGGTCATCTCCAGACCAATAAGGTAAAATACATATTCGGCATCTTCAGCCTTATCCATTCGGTAGACAGCATCTCTCTTGCAAACGAGATTCAGAAAAGGTCGGAAGACAGGGGATTGAAGACAAACATTTTGGTTGAGGTAAATCTATCGGGAGAAAAGTCGAAATTCGGCGTTCCGGCGGAAAGAGCGGTTAGCCTTGTAAAAGATATATCAAGGCTGAAGAATATATATATAAAAGGCTTGATGACCATCCCCCCTTTTTCGGAATCCTCCGAAGATTCGAGAAAATATTTCAAGATGCTTCGTATGCTGCGGGATGATATTCAAAAAGAGGGCATAGATGTGAAAGAGCTTTCTATGGGGATGTCCGGTGATTTTGAGGTTGCCATAGAAGAAGGGGCGACTATGGTAAGGGTAGGCAGCGCTATATTTGGCGAAAGGAGGCAATAATGATAAACAAGAGGATAGGTTTTGTAGGGGCTGGAAATATGGGCGAGGCGTTGATAAAGGGTTTGTTGAAATCGAAGAGGGTCAATCCGGATCAGGTGCTGGCATCCGACAGGGTAAAAGAGCGGTGCGATTATATTGCAAAAAATTATGGCGTAAAGGTTTCCACGGATAATTCGGAAGTCGTAAGGAATTCGGATATAGTTATCCTTGCCGTTAAATCGAGCGATATAAAGGATGTGATAAAGGAGATAGCAGGCGATATATCGAGAGACAAATTGTTAATCACCATTGCAGCAGGAGTATCAATGAATTTTTTGAGGGAGAACCTGCCCCACCCCGTGCCGCCGATTATAAGGGCTATGCCGAATACGCCGTCGCTGGTTCTGGAGGGCGCAGTAGGCATCTACCTGTCTCAGGGAATTTCGGACGCCGATAGGGATATTGCCGTTAAGATATTCGAGACGGTGGGGAAGGCAGTTATCGTAGAAAAAGAAGAATGGATGGATGCAGTAACCGGTTTGAGCGG
>CAYMMR010000230.1:0-4602 GCA_964391545.1 uncultured Nitrospinota bacterium
TTTTAATTGTAATCATCGACCAGATTACAAAGTTTTATGTAGTAAGCAATCTTGAACTCTATCAATCGATAGAGATAATCAAAGGTTTTTTTAATATCGCCTACATCAGAAATTCCGGTGTTGCCTTTGGCATGTTTTCCGGCATAAAAGGACCGATGATTAAAATCTTTTTCATATTTATATCTCTAATTGCAATAGCAGCGATCATTATACTTTATAGAGGGACTTACCCCCCCTCTACTCCACCCCTTAATAATGTGGGGATAAAGGGGGGGGTTACAAGAATAGCATTATCTCTTATACTCGGAGGAGCGGTTGGTAATCTTATAGACAGGATAAAGAGCGGCGAGGTAGTGGATTTTCTCGATTTTTATTGGCGCGAGTATCACTGGCATACATTTAATGTAGCCGATTCATGTATAACTATAGGAGTAGGGTTGTTGATGATAACGATGATAAAAAAATAGTTCTAAAGTCCATAAAGTAAAAAGTTATAAAGTTGTTGAACCTTTTCACTTTATAAACTTTATGAACTTTCTACTTTGTCTTTTATGCACCCGATACTATTTAAAATAGGCCCCATAACAATATACGCTTACGGAGTTCTCATTGCCGCTGCATTTTTCCTCGCAGTCGCGCTCGCTGTAAGGCAGGCGCGCATAGAAGGAGAAGACCCTCAAAAGATAATGGACTTAAGCTTTTATATACTCCTCTCCGCAATTATAGGGTCGAGGCTTCTGTATGTAGCGGTTGAATTTAAGGAGTATCTATCAAACCCTATAAAGATATTAAAGGTATGGGAGGGGGGACTGGTATTCTACGGCGGTTTTATAATGGCTGCCGCGGTAGTTGCGGTATATATCAGAAATCACGGAATGAATCTATGGAAGACAGGGGATATTTTTGCGCCCTCTATTGCCATCGGACAGGGGGTCGGCAGACTGGGATGTTTTTTTGCCGGATGCTGTTATGGAAGAGAGACGGATGCCCCGTGGGCAGTTATTTTTAAAGACCCGAATACCCTGGCGCCTATGGATGTCCATCTCCACCCGACACAGCTTTACGATTCTGCAAATGGATTTATTATATTCTTCATATTAATTGTCTTGCGGAGATTCAAAAAATTCGACGGGCAATTGTTCTGGACATATACATTATTATATGCAGCAGGCAGGTTCATCGTAGAGATATTCAGAGGCGATGAAAGGGGATTTGCAATCGAGCCATACCTGTCAACCTCGCAATTCATAGCAATTCTCCTATTTGCAGTTTCAATTGTTATGATGATAAGATTAAAACTTGAGGCTAAAAGGCTAAAGGGTTAAGAGGTTTTACCTTTTCACCTTTTCACCTTTTCACCTTTTTACCTTTTTAGTCGTGTCTTTAATAAAAACGATCTCTATAACTCCGGAATCTGCCAATCAGAGAATAGATAAATTCATATCCTCTCAAGACGCCTCATTATCCCGCTCTTATATACAGCAACTAATCCATGAAGGAAGGGTCACGGTTTCTGGAAAAACCGTTAAATCGAGCTGCAAACTTAAACAAGGCGATGAGATAAGGATAGAGATCCCCCCCCTTATCCCCCCCTTTATTAAAGGGGGGGCGGGGGGGGTTGTAAAACCCGAACCAATTCCATTAGATATAATATACGAAGACGACTCGGTTATAGTTGTCAATAAGCCTGCCGGAATGGTAGTTCATCCTGCAGCAGGAAACTATTCAGGCACATTGGTAAACGCCCTTCTCTATCATTGTAAAAATACCCTCTCCGGCATAGGGGGAATAGAAAGACCGGGTATTGTTCACAGACTCGACAAAGATACATCGGGACTTCTCATGGCGGCAAAGGATGATTGGACGCATCGGCATCTTTCAAGACAACTCAAAGAGAAGACGGCTGTCCGTAAATATATTGCATTGGTTAAAGGCAATATCATGGATAATTCGGGAAAAATCGAAAAACCTATAGGCAGGCATGTGTCGGATAGAAAAAAGATGTCAACAAAAACAAGAAAAGGAAGAACGGCTATCACTGAATTTAATGTAATAGAAAGATTTGGGGATTATACTCTATTGGAAGCAAGACTCAAAACAGGCAGAACACATCAGATTAGAGTTCACCTTTCTTCGATTGGTTATCCTGTTGCAGGAGACAGGGTATATGGAAGGGGCAAGGCTCAACTATTTATTTGCCGTCAAATGCTCCATGCCCAAACCCTCGGCTTTATCCACCCGAAGACAGGAAAATATTTGGAATTTACATCCATTATTCCGGATGATATGAAAAAGATTTTGGACTATTTAAAAGGAAGGATTAAAAAAAATACAGGTTAAGGTTGAGGAACAACCCCCTTTAATTCCCCCTTTGTTAAGGGGGATTGAGGGGGTTGTCAACCTTAACCTTAGCTCATAAACTATAATTACCTTACCGCATCCTTTAATGCCTGTCCAGCTTTGAACTTTGGAACTTTTCTTGCCGAAATCTTTATCGTAGCTCCTGTTGCAGGATTTCTGCCGGTTCTTGCAGCCCTTTTGCTGATGCCGAATGTGCCGAAGCCAACGAGCGTTACGGTCTGTCCTTTTTTAAGCGCAGATTTCACGCCCTCGGTAAATGAATTGAGAGCCTTCTCTGCCGCCGCCTTGCTCAGGCTTGCATCCTTTGCTATCTTCTCGACTAAATCGGATTTGTTCATTCCTTTATCCCTCCCTTCCTATAGATTTAAAGCGTTTTTTGATATATTTACACCCGAATACCCTTTTCTGTCAAGCTTTTTCTGCAAATTTTGCAAATTAAATTTTAAAAGCGGAGCCGCATTGAACTTAGAATGTTTATAATTTTTACTGCCCAAGTGGGTAGTAGACAATATTGAAAATGATATGCTAAAAGAGTAACATTTAGTATATATTTCAAAAACAGACATTGATGTATCTGTCATTCAATGTCCCTTTTTATGATAAAACTTTAGTATGACCGACAAAAACATCGGGAAAAAACATAAAAACGGCTCAATCCTTTCCAATACGGAAAGGAATATTCTGAAATGGGTTCAGGAAGGCAAAACCAACGAAGAGATAGGCCGGATAGTGGGAATAACGAAGTGGGGGGTAAAATATCATCTCAAAAATATTATGTCGAGATTAGATGCAACCGGCAGGACACAGGCTGTAAGCCAGGCTATAAGCCAGGGTTTGCTGGGTGCGGTTAAATCATACGACAGCGGCAGAGAGAGAGAGGTTAGCAAGAAGATCAAAGTCTGTGTTATTGGCTGCGGCAAAAGTTATGGCGATATACCCGAAATGTTCAAGGACGACCCTTTTATCGAGATTGTAGATGCAGCAGAAAATACGGATGCCATTGCCAAGGGAGGTCATACAAGCTATAAAAACATTCTCGCGAAGGATGTTGATATAATTATTAACCTCAGCGATTCTGATAAGGTAAGCGAAGAGATAAGACGATTAAAACCTCATGGCGCAGAAGTGCTGGAAGGAAATACGGCTAAATTTGTATGCAAGCTCGTAGAGGAAAAGAGAAAACGGTTAAAGGAAAGGGAAAAAGTATTAAAGGAGCATGAGGCATTATACCACTTGGGACTGGTTATAGAGAATATAGGCAGTGTAAACGATACTTGTATGGCAATCCTCGACTATGCCGCAAAACTGACCTGCACGCATGCCGGTTCCATTGTCCTCTTCGATGAAAAAAGCGAAGAGCTTGTTCTTGCGGCATCCAAGGGATTCAGCGAGACATTTAAGAAGATAAAAAGATGGGAGATACGAAAGGGAGGCTTGACGGCGCACATATTAAACCAAAATGCCCCTGTCGTAATAACGGATATAAGGGAACATCCCGACCCGAATCCTCTCCTTTTAAAAGAAGGTGTCAGGAGTCTTATGGCAGCGCCTCTTACAATAGAGGGCAGGCTTGTCGGCATCCTTTATGTAAATGATTTTAAAAAAAGGAATTTCAGGGCAGAGGACATATCTCTCTTTTCTCTTCTAAGTATATATGCTGCCCTTACTATAGAGAGGGTAAAGTCCATCGAGGAGACGAGGACTTTGAGCATAACAGATGGACTGACAGGCATCTATAACCACAGATTTCTTATGGAGGAGCTGCATAAGGAATTCCAGAGGGCGTCAAGACACAATCATAACCTTTCAATCATTATGCTGGATGTGGACCACTTTAAGAAATACAATGATGATTTCGGACATCTTGAGGGAAACAATGTCCTGAAAAACATGGCAAAAATTTTAAGGAGGACCGCCAGAACTACAGATACGGTCGGCAGGTTCGGCGGCGAGGAATTCTGCATCATTGCTCCCGAGATGAAAAAGGACAGCGCAGTGTTATTTGCAAAAAGATTATTAATTGAGATTAGAAATACATCTATCTCGCTGCACAGGCAGATTACGCTATCCGGCGGTGTCGCTGCATTTCCGAAAGACGGTAAGACCCCGGTCGAGCTTATAAAAAAGGCGGATAAGCTTCTGTATAAGGCGAAGAAAAATGGCAGAAATAAAGTGTGCTGTTAATCATGAAAAAATATATCACCTTTTATGTCGGCAATGAGCTTTTAGGGATAGATGTTC
>CAYMMR010000231.1:0-3149 GCA_964391545.1 uncultured Nitrospinota bacterium
ATTTAGGAGCCTCTTTTACATTAATCTCTGGTTCAACAACACCCAATCCCCCTTTGTTAGGGGGGAATAAGGGGACAGATGCCAGTCTGAATACAAAATCCCCTCCTTCATGCCCTGAGTTCCTTATGTCATTATACTCCGGCACCTGCTCTGATTTGCCTGCTACAATTATCTTTACCCTGCCGTGAAAGAGCTCTTCTGCTGTAAACAACGGCTTATCCGCTTCATTAAGCGCCTTTAAGAATGCTGCTGCAAAGACAGAGTTATTGCCTCCGCCTTCGTCTGCCACAGGCTCATTCCCTCCGCTCGCCATGAGTGTCCTCGATGACCTTTCAATCATCTTTTTTATAAATTCATCTCTGCCTCCCTTTGTCGAAATATCTCCTGCAGCAGCCCTCGATAATGTCCCCGAATAGCAGGAATCCGAAACTATGAGTATATGCCTCGATGCAATACGCTTTATATTGTCGGTTATATCTGTTGCGCTAATCCAGTCCACAGGGTCATCCCTCTGGGCATCCACTGGAAGCCAGTATGCCCTGTCCGCTGTCTTGTCGTATTCTCCGTGTCCTGCATAGTAGACGAGGAGATTGTCTTTTGAGCTAAGTTTTTTCCTGAAATCGTTTACAGCGGTAAGTATCTCCTTTCTTGGCGCATCTATGAGTAGTTTTGTCTCGAATCCGTAGAGGCTCTTTAATATCCTCTCTACATCCTTTGCATCGTTTACAGCAGTCTTCAGCTTCTGGAGATGCTTGTAGTTATTGTTGCCGATAATGAGGGCATAGTATTTTGCATCCGGCAATGCAGTGTCTAACCCTTTCTTTGCCTCTACTGATAAATCTCTCTTTTCCTTTGGTTTTACTGTAACGCTTCTCTCTTCTGCATAGGCAAGCCCTCGAATGCCCCTGATAGAATCAGTCAGGGGTATCAGGACTGAAATGAGCATTCCGATGGAGAGAAATAGAGAAATTAATCTTTTCATAAACCCTCCTTTTCTTCATAATAAATTAGTCCCTCACCAACCCTCACCCCTCCCTCTCCCGGAGGGAGAGGGAGGGATTTTTAAGAAAAATATACCACCAGAAAACATTTTGTCAAGAGTTTTTCGGGCTTTTTCTACTGCCTTGGATTTTGCTATTAAGGAGTTGAGAAGCTAAACATTCCAGTCTATAAAAAAGACAATTAAACAAAAAATTAAATCGCACAAAAGGAGTGAATCAAGGCAAATTTTAGGGCTTGTGTGTTAGCAAGTTTATATTTGTCAAAAGATGATATATTTGTGATTGACAATAAACATTATATTTCTTACACTTATGGTAAGGAAAATAAACCTTACTTGTATGCCTTTAAAGAAAGGAGGTAAGAGATGGGTGGAATAGCGGCAAAGGTCACAACAAAAGGGCAAATTACCTTACCTAAGGAGGTAAGAGAGCGGATGGGGGTTGAGGCTGGAGATGAGATAGATTTTGAAGAGAAGAGAGGTCTCTATATTCTCAAAAAAAAAATCAAGCCGTCCCCCTTTGATAAGTGGATGGGATATCTCAAACAAAAGAAAGGGGAACAACCCGATGAGATTGTGGAGGCGCTGCGGGGAAGATGATTACTGCCGTTGATACAAATATACTTCTTGATATCTTAATCCCCAATACCAAATATGCCCTTGCATCAAAGGAGCTTCTGGATGAAGCAGTCATTGGGGGAAGCATTATCATTTGCGATGTGGTTTATGCAGAATTATCTTCTCGGTTTCAGTCTCAAAAGGTGCTGGAAAATTTTTTAAGCGAAACCGGAATAAAGGTTGAAATTGCCGGCAGAGAAGCGCTATATCGTGCCGGAATGGCATGGAGGGAATATTCAAGGATAAGAGAAAAGAAACTACGATGCCATGAGTGTGGAAATAAGATAGAGTCTGTCCATTGCAATAAGTGTAACAGAGAAATATCGATCCGCCAGCATATTATAAGTGATTTTATTATAGGTGCACATGCGCTTACCCATGCAGACAGGCTCTTAACAAGGGATAGAGGATATTATAAAACATATTTCAAAGATTTAGTCTTAGCGATGCCAGAGATATGATTTTAACTAAAAATTTAATTCCCGCTTATCACCACTTCAGAGATTTTTATAGATGGCGAGCCGATTCTGCCGAAGAATCGCAAATCATCAGCCGCAGCATCTACATTTTTCAAAAGCTCAAGAATATTTCCCGATATAACTACTCCTCTTACAGGAAAAGAGATTTCGCCGTTCTCTATCCAGTGTCCTGCAATGCCGATGGAGAAGTCGCCGGATATGGGATTCGCGGTATGGACTCCCATAGCATCGGTTATAAAAACCCCTTTTTTAATTCCCTTTATCAAATTTTCTCTCGATAAATTACCTTTTTCTATGTAAAGGTTTCTAATTCCAACACCAGGAAGCCCTTTAAATCCACCCCGCACTCCATTACCGGTTGATTTGGTTTTTCCTTTATTTGCAGTATATATGTTATGCAGGAAACCTTTAAGACAGCCCTTTTCGATTAAAGAGGTTCTCCGGGCAGGAGTCCCCTCGCCATCTACAGGCGCAGAGCCGATACCGCCTTTCAGAGTTCCATCATCCATAAGATTTATTATCTGTGAGGCGATTTGAGAACCGACTTTATCCGCAAGCATGGATTTGCCTTTTTGAACAGAATCGGCAGAAAGGGATGAGGATAATATGCCTATAAAATCACAGGATACCTTCTGGTCGAAGATAACAGGAACCCGGCAGGTATTTATCCTCTTTGCGCCGAGCATACCGATTGCCTTTTTTGCAGCCTCTATGCCGACATCCTCTATTTTAAGCCCGTCATAAAATCTATTGTAATCAAACTCCCATCCTGTTTCGGAATTTCCGCCCTCTTCTGCCGCAAGGGTTATGCTCGTTGAGCATACCGTATCGCTGTAAACCGATTTTACCCCATTTGAGTTTATGAGAACCCTCGTTATTTCCGAGTCTTCATAAGACGCCTGCCTTATCTTATTAATCCTTTTATCATATTTAAGCGCTGCCCTTTCCAATCTCATTCCTATCTCGATTTTTTCTTTCTCATCTATATTTTTAAGTTTAGCATCGTATATATCTGCCACAGCAGTCCCTTCGGATTTCACGGCAAAGGAAAT
>CAYMMR010000231.1:3159-4584 GCA_964391545.1 uncultured Nitrospinota bacterium
TTTATAAGCCTGACGATTGAATTTGCGGATAAATCGGATGTGTAGGAGAATCCAAGTTTATTCTTCAATAAAATCCTTAAACCTGCCCCGCGGCTTCCGGCTGCCTGAAAGGCATCAACCTTCTGCTCCTTTACCTCTATCGAAGTGGAAGATTCTTCCACAATATAAACCTCTGCGCTGTCCGGCTTCTTTTTTAAAGCCTTACTTAAAATATCCTCTGCAATATTTATAATGTTCATAGTGATTTATATAAGACCTTATGTCCCTGTAGCGACTGTCAAATTTTCACTTTTCCATGGATGGTAAAAAGTGAAAATTTCCACAGTTCAGACAGCCATGGACGGCTGTCTGAACGGCAAGCGAAAGGGATATAAGGTCTTATTCCATTACCTCCTTATCCATGTCCGCCAGTTCTCTCCAATATCCCCTCTCTTTTTATACCTCTGCATTGCATTTTTGCAGATACAATTTCTGCCCATCACAGATAATTTTTCAAGAGTTTTCTTCATCAATTCAGGAAACTTTGATATGCTCCTTTCGACCATTTCCCCTTCTTCCTTGCTCTGCATTCCCTCAAAAAGCTCACCCTCCGAATAATCTCTCTTTGCCACGCCTTCGGCATAGTTTGTCAGATAACATACAGAGGCATAACAAATCTCCAATTCCCTTGATAGAAATACCTCTGGAACAAGTGTCATGCCGACCAAATCGCCGCCGAGGATTTTAAATTTCCTTATCTCTGCCGGTGTTTCAAGTCTCGGACCCTGTGTGCAGACATAAACCCCTTCAGTATGGTGATTCTCCTTAATCTCCTTTAATGTATTAGATAAGGCATCTCTCGTTTCAGGACAAAATGGATGAGACTGCCTTATAAATCCTATGCCTGTATCGTTAAAAAATGTATAATCCCTCACCTTTGTCTCGTCAATTATATCATGCGGGACAACAAAATCACCCACAGAGTATTTTGTATCGATAATGCCGGGTCCAGACCACGAGATTATCCGTTCGACACCGCATTCCTTCAATGCCCATATATTCGCCTTGTAATTAACAAATGGCGCTGATATTTCATATCCATTTTCGCCGTGCCTCGATATAAAGAGAAAACTTAAATCCTCCCCCTTAACAAACCTGTCCCCGAAGGTATTAATTGGGGAGGGGGTTAGGGGGTTGTTAGACAATCTTTCCTTATTCTTAAATCTATGAATAGCGGCGCTCTCTCCAAATGGTGTAATTACCTTGCGGCATTCGAGGTCTGCCCCGAACCCTTCCCTTTTTAAAAGTTCGTATGCCCCGCTCCCGCCGATTATTGCAAATTTATCACTCATATAATTTAGTGTCTTACTTAGTTCAGACTGAAAAATGACATTTTTTTCACTTCCGTTACTTTTTCTTTTGTTTTATTTATTTGAATTATCACAC
>CAYMMR010000232.1:0-4583 GCA_964391545.1 uncultured Nitrospinota bacterium
GAGATCATGCCTAGTCTCGTGGGCTCGGAGATGTGTATAAGAGACAGTATATACCTTATGAAAGGGGAATTTTTCAAAAAAGGCATTGGAAAGGGGAATAGAATAAGCGATAAGGGCTTCTCCTTTGCTCTAATATTAGGTCTTATAATCACTATTATCGTTTACAATATCCCCCACAGCTACTTTATCCAATAACCCTACCATCTCTGTATCTTGTATTTTCGCTTCTTCGCCTCCTTTTGTTTTCTCTTTCTCTTTTCGCTGGGCTTCTCGTAGGTCATCCTGTTCTTAAGCTCTCTCATTATGCCGTCCTGTGAGAGTTTCCGCTTCAATGATTTTAGAGCCTTTTCAACCTGATTATTAAAGACCTTTACTTCCATTTATCTCCTTAACCGAGCCTTTCTGTCCTCTAACGAACAAGTTTCAAATATATAGCAAGCTTGTAGAATGATTAGATTGCACTAACTCCATTGAAGGGAAACGCCCATGAACCTTTATTCAATAAATTTAAAACCTGCCGCCCCTTCTTCCGCCTCCGCCTCCGCCTCCTCCAAAGCCGCCTTTTCTGGGCGCCTGCGGTCTTGCCTCGTTTACAATCAGCTTTCTCTCGCCAAGTGAATATCCATTAAACATTGATATTGCCTTATCCGCCTCATCCTGCGTAGATAATTCTACAAAACCGAATCCCTTCGAACGGCCGGAATATTGGTCGTTGATTATCTTTACGGACTCCACAGTTCCAGCCTGGCTGAAGAGGGTATTTAACTCTTCTTCCGTCGTCTGGTAGGATATATTTCCCACATAAAGTTTCTTTGCCACTATTTTCACCTCCTTTCCCACAAAATAAAAAAACCTCAGAAATTTTTAGAAAGATTTCTGAGGTTTAAAAAAGCGAAACAACAAAAAACTTTCGAGCACCATTTATGACTATCATCTAACAGAAAACAGGGAATGTCAAGAAAAAATTGGCGAAATTTGCGAGAAATTGCGTTTTTACCGTTTGACTGCAGCGTGCAAGCCTTTGTCCTTGACACCTGCCGAGACGAGGACATATACTGTAGCAGTAATACGCACATCTCAACCGAGGTTATCAATGAAAAAGCATATTGAGTTAATTATATTCGATTTGGACGGGACTCTTATCGATTCAAAGGATGATATTGCCAATTCGGTTAATTTTACATTAAGGGAGCTTAATTTAAAAAAGATGCCATACGAGCTTATTTATACCTATGTCGGCAACGGTGTAGAGCCTCTTATCAGGAGGGCATTGGAAACAGCAGGGGGAAATGGAAGTATTAAAAAAGCGCTCGATATATTCAGGGCTTACTATTGGGAACATCTTCTCGATAACACAGTTTTGTATCCTAATGTGGCAGATACAATAAAAAGGCTGTCTGAAATAAAGAAGTCGGTTGTCTCTAATAAGAGCGAGAGGTTCGTAAAAAAGATACTATCGGGACTCGATATTGAAAAATATTTTGAAATTGCCCTTGGCGGCGACAGTCTTAAAAATAAAAAGCCCCACCCCGATATGGTAAATTTTGTTACAGAAAGACTTGGCATAAGCAATAACAGGACATTGATAGTTGGAGACGGCGCAGTTGATATGGAATGCGGTAAAAGGGCGGGGGCATACACCTGCGGAGTCAGTTATGGTTACAGGAACAGAGACGAATTGGTTGATGCCGGGGCGGACTGGATAATCGAGGATATGGGGGAGTTGTTAAATCTGATTATGCTGCAAGAACCTTTTTTTCGCTTCCTTTAAATTTTCTTTTGCTCTATTTTTAAAATTATTACACTATGGAACAAAAGAAAATTGCGGTGCAAGGAAAAATTTTATAATTCACCGGAAAAAGTCGTTCAAAAAAGTTCTTGCAGCATAACAAAACTTACTAATTTTAAGGGAGGGTTTATGCAGGAGACAAAGATAGTTTTGAGCGAAAGGGATTTGCCGAAACAGTGGTATAACATTCTTCCGGATATGCCTTCGGCGCCGGTTCCGCCGATACACCCGGGGACGAAAAAGCCTATTGGTCCCGATGATTTGGCGCCTATATTTCCGATGAATCTTATCGAGCAGGAGGTAAGCCCCAAAAACTGGATAGATATACCGGAGGAGGTTTTGAATGTATATACGCTCTGGAGACCAACGTCTCTATACAGGGCTCATAGGCTGGAGAAGGCTCTTAATACGCCTGCAAAAATATATTACAAATACGAGGGTGTAAGCCCTGCAGGAAGCCATAAGCCTAATACTGCAATAGCGCAGGCATACTACAACAAGGTGGCAGGAACAAAAAGGATTGCAACGGAAACCGGCGCAGGACAGTGGGGGAGCGCTATAAGCATGGCTTGCAGGTTATTCGATTTAAAATGCACGGTTTACATGGTTCGGGTAAGCTACAACCAAAAACCTTACAGAAGGTCAATGATAGAGACATGGGGCGCAGAGGTTCACAGCAGCCCGAGCAAGATGACGCAGGCAGGGAAAAAAATACTCGAGTCGAATCCAGATTCTCCCGGAAGTCTTGGCATTGCAATAAGCGAGGCCGTAGAAGATGCTGCTACTCACGGAGATACAAAATATTCTCTCGGAAGCGTTTTAAATCATGTTTTACTGCACCAGACGGTTATCGGCCTGGAATTGAAAAAGCAATTCGAAAAACTCGGTGAGAAGCCTGATATTCTTATTGCCTGCTGCGGCGGCGGGAGCAATTTCGGCGGATTTGTATTCCCGTTTATAAAAGATAAATTGAACGGCTCTAAGATAAGATTTATCGCAGTCGAGCCTGCAGCGTGTCCCACTCTGACAAAGGGAGAATACAAATATGATTTTGGAGATACGGCGCAATTGACTCCCTTGATAAAGATGTATACACTTGGACACGATTTTGTCCCTCCCGGAATACATGCCGGGGGACTCCGCTATCACGGCGATTCTCCGCTGGTAAGCCAGTTGTATCATGAAAGGGTCATCGAGGCAGCAGCGCATAAACAGAATCCGGTATTTGCGGCCGCCCTCCTGTTTGCAAAGAGCGAGGGAATAATACCCGCACCCGAATCTGCACATGCCATCAAATCTGCAGTTGATGAGGCGATAAAGTGCAGGGAATCAAAGGAGAAAAAGGTAATCGCCTTTAATCTCAGCGGGCACGGCAATTTTGATATGGCTGCCTACGACGGATACCTGTCGCAAAAACTCGAAGACTACGAAATGCCGGAGGAGGAGATAAAGAGGGCTCTCGCGAGATTGCCGAAGGTTGAATAAAACTGAGGGTATTAATTTTCTATGGAAAAGGTAATTATAATCGGTAATGGGGCTGCGGGAGCTACTGCTGCCGAGGTTATAAGAAAAAATAATAATGATATAAATATTTCAATATATTCGGATGAGCCGTATCCTTTTTATTCAAGGATAAAACTCCCTCATTTCCTTGGGGATGAAATCGGGCAGGAGGATACATATATATATAAGACCGATTGGTATAAGGAAAAGAAAATAGAATTTTATCCCGCCACACAAATCAAAAAAGCGGAAGCTGCGGAAAAATATGTAATCGCAGAAAAAGGAGAAAAAATTTGTTATGATAAACTGCTTTTTGCTACAGGCAGCGATAACTTTGTCCCGCTGATAAAGGGAAGGGGAAAAAAAGGGTTCTTTACACTCCGAACAATAAAAGATGTTCTTTCGATTAAAGAGTATTCTTCAAATGGTAAAAATGCCGTTTTCATTGGAGGAGGTCTCCTTGGACTCGAGGCTGCAAGGGGTTTAAAGGTAAGGGGACTCGATGTTACGGTGGTGGAGTTTTCCTCCAGACTCCTTCCAAGGCAATTGGATGAGAAAGGCGCAAAGGTCTTGCAGAGATTGATAGAGAAGATGGGGATTAAAATTGTATTAAGCGGTGAATCCGATGAGGTTTTGGGAAAGAACAATGTAGAAGGCTTAAGGCTGAAAGATGGAAGAACGGTAGAGACCGATATTGTCATTATTTCAGCGGGAATTACGCCGAGGATCGAGCTTGCAAAAGAGGCAGGCATAACCGTAAACAAGGGAATTGTTATAAACGAAAGGATGGAGACAAGCATAAAAGATATTTATGCGGCAGGCGACTGTGCAGAATTTCAAGGAAGGGTGTATGGGCTCTGGACGGCCTCGTCGGAACAAGGGGCTATTGCAGGCAGCAATATCTCGGGGGCGAATACGGTTTATAATGGGACAGTCCCATCTACAACATTAAAAATAGTAGGCATTGATTTGACATCTATAGGGATTGTGAATCCAGAAACCCCTCCCATCTCCCCTTTAGTAAAGGAGGGCGAGGGGGGATTTAAAGAATTAATCAGAGAAGACGGCTCCGATGATATTTACAAAAAGCTCGTCGTCAAAAATGGAAAAATAGTCGGTGCAATTGTTTTGGGCGATACGAAAGAGGCGAGGACAATCGGTAAACTGATTAAAAACGGAGCAGATATATCAAAGTATGAAGATAAATTGACAGATAGGGGATTTGATTTGAAAAAGATTATCCCAAAAAATGCGTGAAAGACCTTATGTCCCTTCCGCTTGCCGTTCAGAC
>CAYMMR010000233.1:0-4568 GCA_964391545.1 uncultured Nitrospinota bacterium
TCTACACGCGTAAGATCGTCGGCAGCGTCAGATGTGTATAAGAGACAGAAGGGGCGGGAATGTAATAATCCCTTCTTTTGCGGTGGGGAGGACGCAGGATATACTCTATATCGTCAATCGGCTTTCACGGGAAGGGAGGCTTAGTAACCTGAATGTATTTATAGACAGCCCCCTTGCAAAAAATGCAACAATGATTTTCTTAAAACACCCCGAATGTTTCGATAAAGAGACTCTTGAGCTTATTAAAAGAGGAGAATTCATAAAGGGGTCGCCAATTCTCAAATTTACCGAGGCGCCGGAGGAATCGATGGCAATAAACAAAATACGAAGCGGCGCCGTTATCATATCTTCGAGCGGTATGTGCGAGGCAGGACGGATAAGGCATCACTTAAAACATAATCTATGGCGGGAGGAATGCAGCATAATATTCGTAGGTTTTCAGGCAGAGGGGACTTTAGGGAGACAGATTGTCGAAGGCGCAAAAACCATAAAGCTCTTCAGCGAGACGATTGCTGTCAGGGCAAAGATATACACAATCGGCGGCCTGTCCGCACATGCAGACAAGGAGGGGCTTCTCGACTGGCTTGCACACTTTAAGATAAAGCCTAAAAAGGTATTCGTCGTCCACGGTGAAGAAAAAATCTCCCTAAATTTTGCGAAGGCGGTGCATGAGAGATTTTTGGCGGATGCCTATGTGCCAAAACCGTTAGAAGAGGTTATGCTATAGCTATGAATTAAAAAAGATTGTAACAATGGCAAGTATTGATTACAGTTTACAAATAGTATACATAGTTTATATGAATTGTATATATTACCATCCCCCCTCTTTATAACTCATTGAATTATAAATCCTATATTTTTGGCACAGCCCTTGCATATTTATTATCTGCCATGCTTTACAAGACTCCAACATATTATGAATTTAAGGTAGAAAGAGATGATGTTAGGTGCATCGGGTGCCAGGTCTGCGTGCGCCAATGTTCTTACAATGCTACCTTTTATGATGCAGAGGAAGACCGCATCTATAATATCGATGCAAATTGTGTGGGATGCCATAGATGCGATACCTTTTGTCCTACGGACTGCATAACCATCCGAAGGGTTGGAGAGAATTTTAAGGAGAATGCAAACTGGAATGCGTGGGCTATAAGGAACTTAAATAAACAGGCAAACACAGGCGGGATACTTTTAACAGGGATGGGATCGGACAGGCCCCACCGCATTTACTGGGACAATATAGTCGTTGACGCAAGCCAGGTAACGAATCCTTCCATAGATCCATTAAGGGAGCCGATGGAGCTTAAGACCTACCTCGGCAGAAAACCGGATTCCATAGAGATAGAGGAGAGCGGGGGGAAGGTAAGTCTAAAGACGAAATTAGCGCCGCAGCTTGAACTAAATGTCCCGATTATGTTCTCTGCTATGTCTTACGGCGCCATCAATTATAATGTATGCGAGGCTCTGGCAATAGCTGCGGAAAACATGGGGACATATTGCAATACAGGAGAGGGCGGGCTGCATAAGAATTTATATAAATACGGAAAAAATACAATCGTTCAGGTGGCTTCCGGAAGATTCGGCGTTCACCTCGATTATCTCGGCGTATCTGCGGCGGTGGAGATTAAGATAGGGCAGGGCGCAAAACCCGGAATAGGCGGTCATCTGCCAGGCGAAAAGGTTACAGAGGAGGTATCGAAGACAAGGATGATACCTGCAGGCTCGGATGCGCTGTCTCCTGCGCCTCATCACGATATATACTCTATCGAGGATTTACGGCAGTTGATATACGCCTTGAAAGAGGCGACGAATTATGAAAAACCGATATCCGTAAAAATTGCTGCAGTTCATAATGCCGCTGCCATAGCCAGCGGTATTGTCCGGGCGGGTGCGGATATTGTGGCGATTGACGGAATAAGGGGTTCCACGGGCGCCGCCCCGCTTATGATAAGGGACAATGTCGGGATACCTGCGGAACTTGCCCTTGCGCAGGTTGATGAAAGACTCCGTAACGAAGGTATAAGAAATTGGGCGTCGGTAGTAATGGCAGGCGGCATAAGAAATTCTGCGGATGTTATAAAGGCTATTGCTCTTGGCGCAGATGCGGTTTATATAGCTACTCCCGCGCTTGTCTCCATTGGATGCACGGTCTGCCAGAAATGTTATCTCGGCAAATGCGCATGGGGTATTGCGACGAACGACCCGTATCTTGCAAGGAGGCAGAATCCTGAGATTGCGGCGGAGAGGATGTCCAATCTTCTTACTGCATGGGCCAGGGAGATTAAAGAGATGCTTGGCGGCATGGGGTTGAATGCCATAGAGAGTTTAAGGGGAAACAGGGAACGTTTAAGGGGAGTCGGTTTGAGCGATAGGGAGTTGAAGATACTCGGATTGAAACATGCCGGGGAAGGGATGTAAAAAAAAATAAAATAAGCCACAGACTTTCACGGACTTAATTAGCTGTCAGCCGTCAGCTTTCAGCTAAACCCGATTGCTGATAGCTGAATGCTTATTTTAAAGTCCGTGTCCATCCGTGGCTAATTATTTTTTGTCTTTTATGAAAATCGTTTATCCAAAAGAAGAAGTTTGTATGGCATGCAGGCTCTGCGAGGTTGCCTGCATTACGGAGCACTCAAAGTCCAAAGACACGATAAAGGCGTATAAAAAGGAGAAGCCTGCGCCTTTGTCGAGGACTCTGGTAGAGGAGATATTGCCGGGTTTATCCATATCCGTAAACTGCCGCCACTGCTCCGATGCCCCGTGTATCGAGGCGTGTATTACGAGCGCAATGCACAGAAAGCCTGACGGCAGGGTAGTGGTAAACGAATATAAGTGCGTGGGATGCTGGATGTGCGTAATGGCATGCCCTTTTGGCGTAATAAAGAGAAATCAATACAGTATCGAGTTTGGAGTAATGAGTTCGGAGGAATCTCCTCAAAACTCAAAACTCAAAACTCAAAACTTAAAGAAGGTAAAACTCTCTTCCAAATGCGACTTATGTCCTGATAGGAGTATGCCTGCATGTGTGGAGGCATGCCCGAACGGGGCAATGGTGTATGAAGAAAGAAGTTAAGAGTTGAGAGTTAGGAGTTAAGAGTTAAAAAATGAAATATTTAATTATTGGGAATTCGGCGGCAGGAGTGGCGGCGGCGGAGGCTGTCAGGAAAAACGACAGGACAGGATCCGTAACCATAATCTCGGATGAGCCTCATCGAGTATATTCCCGTCCCTTAATATCCTACCTGCTGGCAGGGCTTGTAACAGAGGATAAGATGTATTTCAGGGATGAGAATTTTTACAGGGACAATAATATAGAAACGGTTTTTGGTAAAAGGGTAAGTGGTGTTGATATTAATAAAAAGCAGGTGATAATAGAAGGGCAAGGGGACAACCCCCTCAATCCCCCTTTATTAAGGGGGAGGGGCAAGGGGCAAGTAATGGATTATGACAGGCTCTTGATTGCAACAGGCGGAACCCCGTTTGTCCCGCCTATCGAGGGTAAGGATAGAAAAAATGTATATACCTTTACAAAATGGAAAGATTCAGAGGAGATAATTAAGCTGACTAACCCCCCCCATCCCCCCTTTACTAAAGGGGGGCGGAGGGGGGTTAAAAAGGCTGTGGTCATAGGCGCCGGAATGATTGGCATCAAGGCAGTAGAAGGCCTTCATGCTGTCGGTGTGGATGTTACTGTAGTGGAGCTTGCACCGGAGGTATTGAGCAGAGCGCTCGATAAAGACGCATCGAGAATTGTGCAGAAAAAAATGGAGGGTGCAGGTGTAGAGGTTATAACAAACAATGAGGTGGTAGAGATTACAGGCAAAGGAGATTTGGCTTCCGGCGTGGTTTTGAGGGATAAAAAGAAAATTAAATGTGATATGGTCATCATTGCAATCGGGGTTATGCCGAATGCCGGATTTTTAAAAGAGAGCGGGATAAAGATTAATAGGGGGATTGTGGTTGATGAAAAGATGGAGACTAATGTAAAGGGAGTTTATGCTGCCGGCGATGTGGCAGAGGCATTGATTATGCTCACCGGGGAGAAGATGCCGATACCTATATGGCCGCTTGCACAGAGACAGGGCGCAATTGCGGGTGATAATATGTCCGGCGGGGCGTCTGTTTATAAAGGCAGCTTCCCAATGAACTCGATAGAGTTTCCCGGCGTCCCTACTATTTCTATGGGTATTACCGACCCAAGAGGAGAGGGATACGAGTCTCTAATAAAAAACGATTCGGCAAACGGGAATTACAAAAGGATAATTCTGAAGGATAATAAAATCGTAGGGGCAATACTTGTCGGAGATGATATTGACAGGGCGGGGATATTGACAGGGCTCATAAAAGACGGTGTTGCCGTTATGCCGTTTAAAGACAGGCTGCTTGACAGGAATTTCGGGTTCGTCCATCTTCCGAAAGATTTGAGGAAGGAGAAATTGGAAAAGGTGGTTTAATATACTGCAAACCTTTTTTTCACTTTCGTTATTTTTTCTTTTACTCTTTTTTATTTTTAGATGAACAAAAGAAAAAATGCGGTGAAAGGCCGGTGGATATAATGCTTTTCCTCTCAC
>CAYMMR010000234.1:0-4559 GCA_964391545.1 uncultured Nitrospinota bacterium
GGGGTAAAATGCTCTCCTGCTGTCTCATTTGACTGCTCGCTGAACTTCCTTATCAGTTCTTCAAAAATAGTTCCCATTTCATGATTGGAAACAACATCAGGATGTAAGTCTATATCATTGAACCGCTGGATAATCAGATAGAGCAGATTTGCCTCATCCAATTTCTTTATCTCATTGGCAAATTCAAAGTTCTCTAAGATGTTATACATATTCTGGCTGAATTTATTGATATAGTCGCGGAGATTTTTTGCAATATTATTTGGGTCCTGTAGTAAGCTTTTAAAGGTAAACTTGGAGATATTATAGAAAGGATAGCCTGACGCCTTTGTGAGGATTAGGTCTTTATTTTCTATGCCTTTTTCCTTTAACTCCTGATTCTTTTTTAAGACCTTCTCTTTAGTCGGCTCTAACACATCATCAAGCCTTTTCAGGACTGTTAAAGGGAGAATTACATCTTGAAACTCTGCCTGTTTATAGTCTCCTCGCAGCAAATCAGCTATGCTCCAGATGAAATTGACCTTTTCCTGAAAATTGTGGTTCATAAAACAACCCCCTAACCCCCTTTATTAAGGGGGAAGAATGCCTTTTTCCTTAAAACTCAAGGAATTATTATTGGCTATTATTATATGGTCAAGGACATCGATGCCAATAATTTTACCTGTCTCCAGTATCCTTTTTGTTATGTCTATATCTGCATCTGACGGTTCAGGATTGCCAGAGGGATGATTATGAACTAAAATTATTGAAGACGCCAAAGATTGGATTGCTTCTTTGAAGACCTCGCGCGGATGAACAAGATTTGCATCTAATGTGCCTGTAGAAATGGTATTTAATTTAATAAGGTTATTCCTTGTATCCAGACAGAGAATCAAAAAGTGTTCTTTCTTTTTGTCTTTAAGTTTCTCTCTAACTAATTTAACGACATCTTGATGGGATTTAACTGATATTTTGGTATAATCATGGTCATCCGTTCTCCGTGCAAGTTCAAAGGATGCCTTTAATTGAGCAGCCTTCGCTAATCCGATGCCTTTAATGGCTGATAATTCTTCTAAAGAAGCCTCCGATATGTTCTTAATATTGCCAAATGAACTTAAAAGACGCTGTGCAGTAACCATCACGGATTCCCCTCTTATTCCCCTGCCAAGTATTAAAGCAATAAGTTCTTGAGATGATAAGGCTTCTGCTCCGTGTTTCTGGAGCCTCTCCCTCGGTCTTTCCGCTCTTGGCAAGTCATGAATTGTAAAACTTTTATTTTGTATTTTTTGCATAGGATGTTAATCGCTCAATTTCGGCAAGGAGTTTTTCTTTTTCTAAATTATCTTCTCTTTTTGAAGTCATTATAAAACCTCACTATCATTTCTCTTTTTCCTGAATAAATCCAATTCGCTTTCGTTTTGGCTCGGGTGGAGTCATCAAACAATACATTTTGCTTCATCTTTTACAAGGTCTATAAAATTTTGGAATATTTTTATTTTTTCCATTATAGTAACTCCTCCAAATTCAACTGCATCCCGTCTCTTGCTGCGATTACCTTTACCCCTGTCTCTTGAGAAAGCCTGTCGGCAACCTCCCACGGCTTTGCCTTTAAAACAGACATGCCGAAATGGGTAAGAATTGCCGTCTTAGGACGGAGGTCATTTATGAGTATCTGTGTATCATCTATGGATAGATGGTCTATCTTTAAATCATTCCTTGGTTTAAGTAAAACAGTATTTATAACTATGATGTCGCTCTTATACATATTGGAAAGTTCAGGAAAATATTTTGTATCTGTAATAAACGAAAGTTTGCCTTTTGGAAGATGAAATGTCAGACCATAGGTCTCTACAGGATGGACATGCCTCTTTGATGTGGAGAATTTTATTGCGCCGATAGAATAATTGCTCTCCTCTTTTAAAACCTCGATTTTGTCTACATAGTTTCTAAGATATTTGAAAACTACCGGGTCGCTGTTTATCGCATCTTCCGGAGCCAGGACAGTCCCCTTTCTTTTAAATCCCCCTTCTGTCATCGCCTCGATCATGGCATTCACATCGCCTGAGTGGTCGAGGTGTTTATGGGAGAGAATTATAGCGTCCAAAGTAGTGGGGTCAAGCTTATGCCTGCTCGACCAGCACCTGACCAAAGCTCCGGGCCCTGGGTCTAAGAGAAGGTTAACCCCTCCAATGCACAGCCATGTCCCGCCGGATGACCTTACCTGCTTTGCCACAACCATTCTCGCGCCCGCAGTCCCGAGAAATTTTATATAGTCCATTGTTTATCTTCTTACAAGTTCCTTTAGCATGTTATCTGCCGTTGCGGGCAGTTTTCTAAAAGTCATATTTAAAGACCTAACCCTCTTTTTCCAACCTACCTACTTACTACTTTAAATTCTTATTTTTTAATTTCTTTAACTCCTTTTTAAATTCCTTATCAAAATCAAACCCCTCTGGAGTCTTAAATATGTCCCACTCCACCAACATCTTTATTTTTAAAGTAGTCTCCATCAAATAGCATCCAAGTTCTTCATCTCCTAGATTGCATGCTTTCTGAAAATTAATAATAGCCTTGTCATATTGCCTCTTTTCATTATAAGCAACCCCACGATTGGTGTAGGCAGAGGCATCATTCGGGTCTAATGCTATTGCCTTATTATAATCCTCAATCGCCCTGTCATATTGTCCTTTGTTCTTATAAGCAACCCCACGATTGTTGTAGGCAGCGGCATAATTCGGGTCTAATGCGATAGCCTTTGTATATGCCTCTATTGCTACATCATCTTCTTGGTTTAGCCAGTAATCATATCCCTTTTCAAACCATTCATTTATCTGAACTAATCTTTCTTCATCTGTAATCTTTGCCTCTACCTGTTTCTTTTCCTTTTCTCCCTTTGCCTGTGCTAACTGTTTCTTTAATTCCTCAATCTCTCTTTGGCTCTTATCATAAGCCTCCTGTATCTTTTTGTAATCCTCAACAACCGATTTTTCCTTTACCCTCTTTGCCATTTCTTCAATTTTATCAGGATTGACCCTTGCCTTGATTTGGACCCAAAAGTGAATGCCGTCACCAACAACAGTCCTCTTTTTATCAAGGAACTCCACTTCCATAATCCCTGATGCAAGAACCTGTATCTCATCCTTTGTTAATTGCAGATTCTCAACCTTTGTGTAACTCTCTACATAAGTCCCTGCTTGCTCAACTGCGAGCCTCTTTGCCTGCAGCAATGCCCTGCTCTCTGCAACAGAGGGCGTCTCCCCATCCCCCATATTGTATGTGCCTTCGGAAATAATTTCTTTAGTCTCTGCAAACAGAGGGGAAGGGAAAAACAAAAGAATGGTAATTATGATTGTCAAAAATAGAGATTGCGGAGCTTGTCCTGAGCCTGTCTTAAGATTGCTTCTGGAACTAAAGTCCCCTCGCAATGACAGGCGATGGGGCTTCGCCTCGCAATGACAAACATAGCTAATGACTGCAAAAATATTTCTCATATTACCCCTCCTATTTTGTCACCCTGAGCAAAGCGAAGGGTCTATGTATTTGATGAGATTCTTCGCTACGCTCAGAATGACATGCTTATGATGCCAGTCTCTCTTTCAGCAGTTTATTCACCACCTGCGGATTTGCCTTGCCCTTGCTTTTCTTCATCACCTGCCCGACGAAGAATGTAATAAGCTTATCTTTGCCCCCCTTGTAGTCTGCAACCTCTTTTGGATTTTCGGCAATAACCTCGTCAATTACCTTGATAACCGCAGATTCATCGGTTATCTGGACAAGCCCCTTTTCTTTTACAATATCTTCCGGGAACTTTCCTGTCTTACACATTTCTTCAAATACTGTCTTTGCGATTTTCCCGCTGATTGTCCCGTTGTCAATCAGGGTAAGCATTCCAGCCAGCATTTGAGGGATTACAGGATATTTCTCAATCGTAAGCCCTTCATCCTTTAATGTCCTCAATACCTCACCCATCACCCAGTTACTGATAGTTTTAGCCTGCCCCTGAGTGCCTTTATCAGGGGGCTGGTTATAGAGTTTTATACAGTCCTCAAAATAATTTGCAATAGCCTTCGATGTTGTCAATACCTCTGCATCATACTCTGGCAATCCATACTCCTTTACAAACCTCTCCCTCTTTGCATCGGGAAGCTCGGGGAGTGTCGCCCTTATATCCTCTATCCATTTATTATCAATCTCTATCGGGACAAGGTCGGGGTCGGGAAAATATCTGTAGTCATGCGCCTCCTCCTTACTTCTCATGGAAACCGTTATGCCCTTATCTGGATTAAACAGCCTTGTCTCCTGAACTATTTTCCCCCCTTCTTCAAGTGTGTCTATCTGTCTCTTAATTTCATATTCCAGCGCCTTTTGCAGGAATCTGAAGGAGTTCATGTTTTTTACTTCTGCCTTTGTGCCGAAAACCTTGCTCCCGACAGGGCGCACAGACACATTGGCATCGCATCTTAAGCTCCCCTCCTCCATATTACAGTCGCTCACCTCGATATATTCGAGTATTGACTTTAGCCTCGTCATATACTCCTTTGCCTCTTCAGGAGAGCGAATATCAGGCTCGCTTACAATCTCCA
>CAYMMR010000235.1:0-4551 GCA_964391545.1 uncultured Nitrospinota bacterium
TTATTCCCTTTTTCAGTTTACCGTAACATTATATGACTTTTTTGATATTTATGATTGAAATCATACAGGTATATAACCATGCCTTTATAATAAATAATACAAAACACATTTTTCCCGCTTTCCTGTAAAACGGAAAGGGGCTATATAGGAGGATTGAATTATGGGCAGGCCGACCGAGATATTATCGAACGACCACAAGGTGGTTTTGGAGAAGCTGAATGTTATGGAGAAGACTATCAATAACCTGAAATCTCCCGACTCAAAAAAGATATTTTCGGACTTAAAGGTTTTCTTCAAAAAGGAGGTAGACCTTCATTTTGCCAAGGAGGAGGAAGTCCTTTTCCCCGAAATGGAGAAGTTTATTCCGAGGGATGGCGGGCCGACAGGGGTTATGCTGATGGAGCATGAAGACCTTAATAAATATAAGGACGATTTCATGAAAGGGGTTGACCTCCTGTCAAAAAATGGCAATAGTAAAGAGGCTGAAAAACTCATAACGGAAAATGGAATCAACTACATCAACCTTCTTAGAGAGCATATATATAAGGAAGACAACATGCTTTTTATGATGGCTGATATGCACCTCGAAGAAGACCAGGTAAAGAATATAATGGAAAAATTCGAAGAGATGGATAAAAACTGGCAAGGTTAGATTTACCCGTGTTCTTGGGTTTCGCCGGTTAATTGAAGGAATACATCCTCTAATCCGGTCGAGAGATGCGCCTGTTTTCCCAGTTCATCCATGGTCCCGAGGGCGATTAGCTTGCCTTTGTTGATTATACCTATTCTGCGGCACATCTCCTGTGCCACGGACATGGTATGGGTTGACATGAATATCGTTACACCTTTCTTCGTAAGCCCTTTGAATATTTCTTTAACCTGCTTCATGCCCTTTGGGTCGAGCCCTACCATCGGCTCGTCAATTATAATGACTTTAGGGTCATGTATAAGGGCTGCGGTAATTACGAGTTTCTGCCTCATCCCGTGGGAGTAGCTTTCCACCAACTCATTTTCAAAGTCTTTGATGGTGAATAGGTTGAGGAGTTCTTCTCTCTTCTCTTTTGCAAAAACGCCATTCGATTGGTATAGGTCCGTAACAAAGTCTAAAAACTCGCCTCCTGTGAGTTTTTCGTAAACAAAAGGTTTATCCGGAATATATCCTATTATGCCCTTTAATCTTTGCGGCTCTATTTGAATATCATAACCGCCTATCTCGACCGTTCCCCCGTTTGGTTTAAGCAGCCCTGCAAGGAGCTTGATTGTGGTAGTTTTTCCTGCGCCGTTGGGACCAAGAAAGCCAAAACATTCACCGGCAGGAATATGGAGATCGAGAGTGGAAACGGCAGTCAGATTGCCATAGCGTTTTGTGAGGTTTTTTATGTTTATCATTGTAAATTATAAACGCAAAGACGCAAAGTCTATCTGCATTTTTTCTTTGCGACCTTTCTTCTCTTCTTAGCGTCTTTGCGTTAAAAATCAGGTTTTTGTTCCTAAATTCTCAAGATACCATTTTCTCCATTCATTAAATATAGCTATAATCTCTTTTGTCCTGTAATCCGGATATGTCCATTCCAATGCGGTAAATGTGCCTTTTCGGAAAATGTAAGTAAGTTCTGCATATATCCCATTTGTAAGGTAAGGCCTATGCCCCCAGTTTTTGGTAGTAGCCAGCACCATCTTTTCGGGGGTTATGTATCCGGGGTCAATATTAATCCTGCGATTGTTATTCGAAGATACGGCAAGCTCGGATTCTATCTTGTTTGTCGCCAATTTAATTTCGGGGAGGGCGTCTATTTCTATTAATTTTTTAAAGGATATAAACTCCCTTTTTAAATCCCCGCCCATTTCCTTATTATAGTAATCCGTAAAAGTAAAGGGAATCGTTATGCTTTGTCTATATATCCCGCCGAAATTATCGCCCAATTTTATTTTTGCGGACTCTGCTGTCTCGATGTCTCTATATATAAGTCCTGCAAATAGCAGCGCAGGCGGGGGATAGGTTATTTTGCCCATAAATTAGTGTTAAGTGAGAAGTGTTAAGTGTTAAGTAAAAAAACACAGCACCTAACATTCAACACTCAGCAATTTAATATCTAACACTGAAATCTTTGAATTCCCCTTTATATTCCTCCCATTCAACAGCCACATCTTTGACGATTGCACCCGGAGGTCCTTTATGGCACCAGCCTATCAATCTTTCGATTTTTTCTTTATCTCCCTCTGCAGCAATCTCAACCGTTCCGTCATGTTTGTTTTTGACCCATCCCTTTATACTAAGCCTGACGGCAGTATCGCGCGTATTTGCCCTGAAAAAAACGCCCTGGACAATGCCCGATACGATTATATGAGCCCGTGCATTAGACATAAATGACCAAAAGGGTTCAAGGATTCGAGGGTTCAAGGGTTTCCTCGACCCCTTGACCGCTTAACCCCTCGACCACTTTTCCTTCTGCAGCCTTTTTCCCGAATATCCTGGCTATAAAAATGCTTATCTCGTATAAACACATCAAAGGGATTGCCATAAGGAACATGCTTAATACATCGGGAGGGGAGAGTATTGCGGATAATACGAAAATTCCGAGTATGGAGTATCTCCTGTTTTTCGAGAGGATTTCCGGGGTAACTATTCCTACCTTGCTTAAGAAGAATATTACTATAGGGAATTCAAAAACAGCGCCGAAGGCTATCATGAATCTGCTTATAAAGGAGATGTAATTATCTACCGAAATCATCGGCTTTAGCTCGCCTCCGGCAAAGCCTAATAGGAACTTCGTTCCTATAGGCAGGACAACGAAATAACAAAAACCTGCGCCGATAAGAAAACACAGCGTTCCCGAAATTATAAACGGGAGCGTATATTTTTTTTCCTTATCGAGAAGACCGGGGGCGACAAATGCCCAGAGCTGGTAGATTATTACGGGGAGAGAGAGAAAAATCGCCGTAAAAAATGCGACCTTTAAGTTTACGAAGAATGCCTCGGTAGGGCTGATAAATATGAGCTTCTGGTTTAGCGGTTTCTGGACGAATTTAATAATATTCGTCGAATAATTGTAACATATCCCGAACCATATTGCTACTGTAGATATTACGATTATCAGACGCCATCTGAACTCCTCGAGATGTTCTGTAAAGGGGAGCTTCTCTTCGGGTGCAACCTTTCTAATCTTTCTTTTCCTTATCTCCTGTTTTTCCTCCAACCCTTATGCCCTCCTTATGAGACGATATATCCGGCAGCTTCGGAGAGAGAAAGCCGGTTTGCTTCTTCTGCTCCTTTACCCCTTCGCTTCTCAATTTATCTTCGTCTGCATTAATCGTATTGCCGAAATCGGTTTCGGTTTTATCGATGGAATCCTTTACGGTTTTCATTGTCTTCTGAAATTCGGCATAACCCCTTCCGAGCGCCCTTGCAATCTCCGGAAGTTTGCTCGGTCCTATTACTATAATTGCAATGGCAAGTATTACTATCAACTCCGGCATTCCTATTCCGAACATTAAATACCTCCATAAAAATATATCTCAATGATAATTTATAATCTGCTATTTTGCAATGATAAAAATTGTTCCGGAATTTTTTGGGATTTTCCTCTGACTAAACACACACCCGCAGTAGTTCTGTCGCTTAAGCCCGTATTCCTTGCCCTTCTGCACGGTTATCTTAAACCCATCCTTTTTTTTGAAATCCGCTTCATAAAATTTCAAGCTGTATTGTCCTGCCAATTCCCTGCCTATCCTGTTTATAACCTCTGCATCTTTATGCGGACTTGCAGTCAAGACAGTTGAAAAATATTCAAATCCGTTGTCTCTTGCAAATATTGCGGCATGTTCCAGCCTCATCTTAAAGCATATCTCGCACCTCCCCTCCCCTTCCCTATCGCTTTCATGCCCTTTTGTCCGCTCAAACCACCTGTCAGGGTCGTATTCAGCGGAAATAAAGGACAGCCCTATTTGGAAGGAGAATCTCCTCATCTCGTCGAGACGGGATATATACTCATCTTCTGGATGAATATTCGGGTCGTAGAAATATGCAGCCGGATTAAAATCCTCTTTCAGCAAGGCAATTGCATGAGGCGAGCATGGGGCGCAGCAGATGTGAAGAAGGAGTTTTGGCTTTTGCATTTATACCTCATTGACAGCAGTTTGATAATTATTATATATTAAACTTAACACAAAGACACAAAGAGAATAAAAAAAGTTAATCTTTAGCCACAGATTTTCACAGATAAACACAGATAAAAATAAAAAATAGAAACATTTAGACAAGATTAACAGGATAATCAAGATTAATTAGTTCACACTGAAAAATGACCTTTTTTTCACTTCCGTTATTTTTTCTTTTGCTTTAATTTATTGAAATTATTACATTATGGAACAAAAGAAAAAATAAAAAGTCGTTCAAAAAAGTCATTTTTCAGTATCGTCTAATTAAAAGCAATTTTTCTTGTTAAATCCTGTATATCCTGTCTAAATTCGGATTTTTGTTCATATATAAATTATATAATTTTCTATTTGTAACCTGTTGATATGTTAATCGTTATTTAATTGATTGACTGA
>CAYMMR010000236.1:0-4536 GCA_964391545.1 uncultured Nitrospinota bacterium
AAAAATTTCAAATTGGCTGATCAAAAGAATTAAAGCAAAGAAAAAGGGAACATTCAAACCCGATTGCAAAACTATTGAGCATTGGTTTACAAAAGACGCAGTTAAGAAACTTTCAACTATAAGAACTTTAATAAATCAAATACCAGAAAAATTTGGAGACAATAAAAAAATAAAAGACATTCAAGACCTTTTGCTCATATGTTTTTCATCGATCATTCGTAGAGTATCAAACGCTGACAATGAATCGCAGAAAACATATGTATCGCATACAAAGGTCAAAAAGCCAGATGAAGTAAATACACTTTTCTTTTCACAAATAGAATTGTTTATTGACAGAGCACCAAAATTTTCTGCAATAATAAATTCAAAATTGAAATCCAAAATAATTTGCTCATCAAGTTCACACTCATTAGACAAAAAACTAAACAGACAAGAAATTAATTTGGCAATTACTTCTCCGCCTTATATCAAAGCCATCGACTATATCTATAATCAAATGGCTGAACTATTTTGGATTGGTGATTTATTTCAAATGCAGACACAAGAAAAACAGAATAAAAAGAAAATTGAATACATTGGTAATAAACAACTTTCAGCACTTGAGTTCAGACATTACACTCCTTACAATACAATTCTTGGCATTGATAAATTAGACGAAAAACTTCAACGAATATTTGACGCAGACCAAAAAAACGGACACAAACATTCTTATGTAACTTTTAAATACTTTATTGAAATGGACAAACATTTTGCAGAAATGGCAAAATGCCTAAGCAGAAACACTCATTATGTAATGGTGGTCGGAGACAGTTCTATAAGTGGAATTTATTTTGACACGGCAGATTTCCTTATTGATATTGCAATAAGAAATGGTTTTAGAATAGCAAACAAGTGGGGTTACAAAATAAAAAATCGTTTTATGCGGTTTGACAGAAAAGGACGAGGCGGAATAATTGAAATAGATTGGGTGCTGGACTTTGTTCGCAAATAATCCTTGCACCTTGCAAGCACATTTGCGTAGCAAGTCCACAAAAGAAATTGCAAGTCAACACAAATATAATAGATAGGAAATTGCTTTCATGATGTGTAATATAGACAATTATAAAATAGCGAGGATTTATGGGGTAAAGATATTTTTATTTATAATATCGGTGTCGCTTTTTATCGGCAATGCTTATCCATCCGAACTGAAAAAATATGGAGATGGTATAGTTCCTTATGATAATGACATTATAGCTTCTTTCTTTAAGGCAGTTAAGGAAAGGAACATAAATGAAATAAAATCCCTTTTGTCTAAAAATATTGACCCTAACTATAAAAATGGATATGGAGAGGTGGCATTACTGTTTCCAATTATTGCAGGCGATGTGGAAATAGTCAGGGAGTTGCTTTCATTTGGCGCAGACCCCAATTCAAAAGATACGCATGGCACGCCTGTATTAATATTAGCTGCCGATGAAGGTTATCTGGATATGGTTAAGTTATTCCTTGCCAGCGGCGCTCATGTAAATAAAAAGGATAATGATGGAAGCACAGCATTAATGGAGGCCTCGGAGAAAAATCACATCGATATTGTTAAAACGCTCCTTGCAGCAGGCGCTGACCCTAATGCAGAGAACGATAATGAGGTTACTGCCTTATGGATGGCTTCATCGAACGGCTTAACTGAAATTGCCGAACTTTTACTGCCGCTGAGCAGCAACATTAATATCAGGGAGAAATATAATAAAAGCACCCCTTTAATCAATATGGCGCGGTGGGGCAAGACCAGCACGGTGAAGGCATTATTGGACCGCGGGGCAGATATGAATATACAGGACGAACAAGGATGGACGGCTTTAATGTGGGCAGCAAAGGATAACTATGCGGAAATCGTTAGGATGCTGCTCGATAAAGGCGCAGACCTCAATATCAGAAACAGATTCGGCAATACCGCCTTAAAACTTGCTAAAACAGAGGGCAACAAAGAGATAGTCCAAATGCTGGAACAGGCTGGCGCGAAATTGCCATAAGGTTTATTCGATTTAAATTCTTTCTTTCAGTATTTCTTCCAATTGTTTAATATTCTCGTTCAAGGCGTCTTTATATTTATAATCTATTCTTTTCTCTCTAATTTCCCGCTTCAGTCTCCTATATTCTTTAATCGCCTGTTCGGGTTTATCTAAATTCCTTTCGTATAATAAAGCCAGTAAATATCTGGCATCCATCTCTTTTGGATATTCCCTCAGTATCTCAAGATAGGCTTCTTCCGCCTGAGAATACTGCCCCCGCAGCTTTAAGCCCTCTGCCGTATTATACATCCCTTTTATAACGGCATCATGGTCCCTCTCGCTCGAGCCTGAATGATACATGGAGCCTGAAAAACCTGCAAACAATTTTATGCCGAGAAAAGCGATAAAATTTATTGCAATCCCTCCAAAAAAAATAAAAAGACCATACATGAAACTTCCCGTCAAAACAAACCCACCAATCCCTATAATACTCGATGCGTAAATAGTCCACAACGCCATCCGTGAAAACTGGAGGTAATAAATAAGCTCTTTGAATAAGCTCATAATCTATTTTAAGCTGTGATAGACAAGAGTGCCTCTAATACCCTGAAAGAAAAAATAACCGAATAATATCGCCCCGAACAAACCGCCTGCCGATAATCCTAATTCTGAAAAAAACAGAAGCCTGTTGCCGACAAAATAAACGAGCATCGTAATAGCACAAACCCTGCTCTTTCTGTATATCCCGTATGTCAACCCGAAAATTAAAAATACATCCAGCAGATTCCACAGGTCAAAACCCATAATACTAACCCCGCCAACTGCTGCCAGAGTAACGAGCAAAGTTATAACACCCGAAACAATTCCCGCAATGTAAGCATTTCTAATTGCCTTCTCCGCCTTTTCAATATCCATTTTCGCCTCCTGTCAATTATTTTTGTATTATAACGCCTTTCAGCGATACCATGTCTTCGTCCGGATAGAGGATAAACCCATCTACATTTTTCTTCATAACCGCTACATTTACGGAGTGCCAGAGGCTTATATAAGGAATATCCTCCGATATTATCTTTTGTACCTTGCCGTATATCTCTCTCCTATTTTCCTGCTGCAAGATTTTTCTGCCCTGCTCCAAAAGGCTGTCTATTTCAGAATTTGAATACCTTACCCTGTTTGCTCCATCAGGAGGAAAGCTCGATGAGTGGAACATATAGTGAAATATATCGGGGTCCGATATGCCAACCCATGTCAGAGAAAAAACCTGAAAGTTTCCCGATTTTATATCCGAAAAAAATGTTCCCCATTCATAAGTCCTTATATCCATTTCAACGCCTACTTTTCTAAGCTGTTCCTGAAATACCTCTGCAATCCTCTTTCTTAACTCGTTCTGTGAGGTCTTGAAGGTAAGCTTAAATCTGATGCCCGTCTCTTTAGATACAGGGTATCCTGCTTCATCTAACAATTTTTTTGAGAATTCGGGATTATACTCGTATCTCTTTAAATCAGGCTCATAAGCCCAATTATAATTGGTTACAATTCCATCTGTCTTTTGGGCAAGCCCTTTTAAAATATATTTACAGATGCCGTCTCTATCAATTGCATGAGCAATCGCCTGTCTGATCTTTGGGTTCTTTAAAATAGAATCATTCAAGTTAAATCCAATGTAGGAATAATTCGTCCCTGTTTTCTTTACAACCTTCATCTCCGGATTTTTTTCAAGTCTTGGTAGTATATCTGGCGTTATGGGCCCCATAAGAAGATGAATATTCCCCTTTTCAAGCTCAAGCACCCGTATCGTCTCATCCGGTATTATTCGATAAATTACACTGTCAATATTAGGCCCGCCCTCAAAATAGTCATTATTTGCAGTGAGCATTACCCTCTCGTCCTGTTTCCATTCTTTAAACATGAATGGACCCGTTCCTATCGGACGACTGCCGAAATCGCTTCCCTCTTCTTTTGCTATATGTTCCGGGACAATTCCTATAGTCATATTATCGAGAAACGGCGCAAACGGCTCTTTAAGGATAAAGATTACAGTATAATTATCAGGAGTTTTTATCTCCCTTATTTTGTCATATCCCCCTTTTTTGGGAGATTTATTGGCCGGGTCGAGGATAGATTCATAGGTATACTTTACATCCGTAGATTTTATCTCTCTTCCGTCATGGAACTTTACCCCTTTTTTAAGATGAAATATATATGTAACATCATCGGGCATCTCCCATCTTTCCGCAAGGTCAGGAATAGGTTTCATGTTTTCATCTCTGCCCAAAATACCATTGAATACAAGACGGGTTATCTTAGCAGACACTGCATCCGTGGAAAATCTTGGGTCGAGATTGGTCGGATTAGATTCAATTGCTATAGTAAGGATATTGCTATTTGCGGTCTCTTTAGATGAACAGGCAGATATAAATGGGGATAATAGAAATAAAGTTAATAGAGCCGATATTTTATACAATGTCTGAAGGATGAGGCTTTGCCCTTTTATTTCATTTAAGCCGATGATGGGACTTGAACCCATGACCTGCTGATTACGAAT
>CAYMMR010000237.1:0-4424 GCA_964391545.1 uncultured Nitrospinota bacterium
GGACATACGAGAGGGGTTTTTGCTGTCGCTTTTTCGCCCGATGGCAAGTTTGCGCTATCAAGTGATGGTGATACGCGACTATGGAATGTCGCTGCCGGAACGGAAATAAGCAAGTTTCGCGACTCCGTTCCGGTGGGCTTTTCAAAGAATGGAAAATTCGTTGTGCTTCGCAGGATGGAAGGTCCTTCTCCTGAAACAAACTACGAGATTAGGAACCATTTCTATATGTATGACGCATCAACCTGGCCGTGGCAGTGGCAACGGACTATTACCGTTAAAGCAGGTTCCGTGGGACCGGTACTTTCTCCTGATGGAAATTATCTTCTTGCCGGTCGGGAACTCTTTGAAATTTCAACAGGAAGCAAGCGCAGACAATATGATTCTATCAGTTTAGGTCCAAAGGATTTTTCTCCTGATATGAGTCGTTTCGTTTTTTATAATGCAGGTGGAAAAGAAGGCGGAATAGTAGATATTTCATCCGGCAGATGGGTAAAACTCGAAGGACATTCAGGTGACGTTTTATCGGTGAAATTTACCAGTGACGGAAGGAGTGTCCTATCCAGCGGATGGGACGGAACGGTTCGTGTCTGGGATGCGGAGACGGGCAAAGAGATCGCCAAGATGATAAGCTTTACCGATGGCGAATGGATAGTTATTACCCCTGAAGGTTATTACAATTCCTCAGTCAACGGCGATAAGCACTTGAATGTTCGCATAGGCAATAATGTATATGGCATAGACCAGTATCGCTCTACATTCTATAAACCTCAAATAGTTGAGGCGGCATTAAAGCTTGGGGATACACAAAAGGCTGTTGCCGATGTTGTCGGCGAAACCAAAACATCTTTGCCAACTGTTGCTTCCATTCAGAATATCGAGCCTCCGTTTGTTGTAATCAAATCACCTGAGGATGGGAAAAGGCTTGCCTCTGATTCTGCCGAGTTGTCTCTTTATATCGAAGACAGAAACCAGACAATAAAGAATGTGAAGGTTTATGTCAATGGAAGGACAGTTACGGGTGAGATTGCTTCGGCTTCGCCTCGCAATGACAGCAGGGGGGTCAAAATTACCCCAAAGGGTGTAGAAGTTCCCGAAGGCAGAAAAACATTGGACATTATGACACCAATAAAACTTGAAGGGGGAGAAAACCTGATTGAGGTAATTGCATTTAATGGATTTTCAGAGGGGAGGAAATCAATACGAATATACTCAGAAGATGACATTCCCACGCAGAGCGTGGGAACGAAGGTGGGTAAAAAAGAGGTTATACTCCCAAACCTCTGGATACTCTCTATTGGCATAAATAAATATCAGGATAAAAACATAACCTCCCTTACTTATGCAGTGGCAGATGCAGAGGGTATTGTCGAGGCATTCAAAGGGCAGAAAGGCAAGTTGTTCAGGGAGATAAACAACCTCATCATCAATGATAACAGTTCTATAAAGCCTACCCGCGACAATATTACCGATAACTTAGACTATGTGAAAAAGGCAGGGCATAATGATGTTGTAATATTATTTATTGCAGGTCATGGGATAAATGACGACAGCGGCGACTTTTATTTCCTTCCCTCCGATGCGAGCATATCGGATGACGGCTTTATAAAAAAGTCGAAGGCTATTTCATGGAGGGATATAAAGGCAATTTTGGACATACCTGCAAAGAAACTGATATTTGCGGATACCTGCCATTCGGAAGGGGTGAGCGGGAAGAAGACAAGGGGTGTTGACAATGACAGGTTTGTAAAAGAACTTCAGGAGGCAAATGCAGTGATATTTACATCGAGCAGGGGCAGGGAATTATCACAGGAATCCGATAAATGGAAACATGGGGCATTCACTTATGCCTTAATCGAGGGGATAAAGGGGAAGGCGAATTTAATCAAGGACAATAAGATTTCTATGAAGGAGCTTGACACCTATGTATCGGAGACAGTGCCGCAGATAACAAATGGGGCACAGCATCCGATAACCAATACACCTGACGGGTATGTGAATTTCCCTGTAGCGATGATGGAGTAATATTATAAAAATTTTGCCACAGAGCCACAGAGAACACAGAGAAAAAAACTGAATTTTTTGACACAGATGGACACTGATTAGTGGATAGTCCCACAAATAGCTTTACCATCGTTTGTCATTCCCGCGTAAGCGGGAATCCAGTAAAATCAAAGACTGGATTCCGCATCGAGTGCGGAATGACAGTAAATGAACTTTAGGGACACTCCATTAGTTATGATTTTTTCTGTGCCAATCATAATTTATCTGTGTCTTTCTGTGTCTCAGTGGCTAATCATGTCTTTGTTCTTCTGTGGTTTTTTAATGTATAATCTGGGATTAATATGGATATAAGTTGCAAAAAATGCAGCGCGAAATACAGGATTGACGACTCCAAAATTCCGGCTCAGGGCGCAAAGGTTAAATGTCCTAAATGCGGGGAGATAGCCGTTGTTAAAAAAGAAACGGCTGCCCCATCCGCAGCGCCTGCCGTTCCAATTGCGCCTGTTAAGCCTGTTCCACCACCTGCGCCTCCTGCAACTGCTAAACCTGCTGCACCGCCTCCGCCGGCAAAGGAAAAACCTGTCCCCGAAAGCCTGCCCCCGAATGCTTCCCCGATAGAGACCTTCGGGGACAAGTCTGTCGGGGGTATTAATCGGGGAGCAGAAGCTCCTCCTCAGAATCCCCTTGTCTTGTTTGAATCCCAGATAAAAAATATCCAGAGACTGCTCTTTCAGGACAGCGCTTCCGGAGATGCGCTGTCAAAGGCAAAAGAAAACTTTGGAGAGATGCTTAAATCCTATCAATCGTTAAAAAAAGACTTTTCGAGGGTGGAAAAATCCAAAAAGGAGATGGAGACCCTCGTTGAGGTTGGAAAGGCAGTAAACTCCGTCCTTGACATGGACCAGCTCCTCAATCTTATCATGGACATGGTCATTAAGGTTGTCGGAGCGGAGCGCGGGTTTCTCATGCTGAAAGACAAGGAAACAGGCGAGCTGATATTTAAGGTAGCGAGAAATATGGAGGAGGAGCTCAAGGACAAAGCAGCTTTTACAATCAGCAGCGGCATTACGAGCCGTGTTGCAAAAGATGGGAAGGCGATACTCTCCAGTGATGCCAAAAGTGATGAGAGATTCTCGGCGCAGGCAAGTGTAATGGGCTATAACCTGCGGTCATTGATGTGCGTCCCGCTGAAGATCAAAGAGGATGTAATCGGGACGATTTATGTCGATAACAGGGCGGTTGCAGGGGCATTCACGAATGAGACTCTCGACCTCCTCTCCTCCTTTGCCAACCAGTCTGCAATTGCAATAGAAAACGCCCGGCTCTATGAGAATGTCGCAAAAGAAACCAAGATACGGTCGAACCTCCAACGTTATCTTTCTCCCAATATAGTAAACGACATAATGACAAAAAAAGAAAGCCTCGTTCTCGGCGGGGAGAGGGTGGAATGCAGCGTCCTGTTTACCGACATCTGCGGATTTACCTCCATGTCCGAGAAGCTCTCTCCCGAAACAGTAGTCCAGACCCTAAACGAGTATTTTTCCGAGATGACGAAGATAATCTTCGAAAACGAGGGAACCCTCGATAAATTCATAGGAGACGCAATCATGGCGAGCTTTGGAACGCCTATATTCAATCCCCACTCTGCGCAGAATGCCGTTAAATCCGGAGTCTGCATGCTGAAGAAGCTCGAGGAACTCCAGAAAAAATGGGAGTCCGAAGGGAGGCCTTCTTTTAAGATCAGAGTCGGCGTCAATACCGGAGATGTTGTTGCGGGAAATATCGGCTCTCCGGACAGGATGGATTATACGGTTATAGGCGATAATGTCAACCTGGCGTCGAGGCTCGAATCGAATGCAAAACCCATGACAGTCTTGATAAGCGAATCCACATACCTGAAGATTAAAGATATGGTTACTGCTAACCCCCGCGAACCGATTATGGTTAAAGGAAAATCCAAGCCTGTCCAGACCTATGAAGTTACCGATATAAGGATACCTGTAGAGGAAAAGACTAAGATTCAAAGGAAGTTCGTCAGGAGAGATGTCTCCGTATTTGCAACCTTCAAAATCCCTCCGGCCACAAAAACAAATCAATGTATCATTCAAAACATAAGCGGCGGCGGGCTGCTTATGAGCACAAGGGCCGGCGCATCTGTTGGGGAGAAAATTTTGCTCGATTTTGCGCTTCCCGATCAGAGCAAATTCGATAATATCGAGGGGAAAATCGCTATGGCACGTCCATTTAAAGACGAACATTCGAACATATTTTTAAAAATGGGAATCGAATTTACTCCCTTAAGCGATACCGATTTTGAAAGGCTCTCCAAATTCTGCAGCGCTTCCTAATCTTTTCTTGACATAAAAAAATATACTAATGGATAGTCCCACAAATAGCTTTACCATAGTTTGTCATTCCCGCGA
>CAYMMR010000238.1:0-4389 GCA_964391545.1 uncultured Nitrospinota bacterium
ACAGGGTGGCCGAATTGCTTTGGAACAGGTGGCCGATTTCAGTGGAATAGGCAGTTACCGGGGATACAGGGATTTTCCAGCGCAAATCTTTGGAGAATGCGAAATTTTTATCTTGCCTATCAAAAGAATGAAAAACTCGCACCATTGGTGCGAGAAATAAGTTGGACGAAAAACATCATTATTCTGGAGCGGTGCAAAGACGACATACATCGCGAGTTTTACATCAAAACAACAAAGAAATTTGGATGGACGAAAGATGTCCTGATAAACCAGCTTGGAGCCGGCGCATTTGAACGGTATATGGCAAATCAGACAAACTTTGATAAAACCGTCCCTGAAAAATATCGGCATCAGGCAAAGTTGGCGGTTAAAGATGAATACTCCTTTGATTTTCTGGAACTCGGCGAAGTGCACTCAGAAAAGGAGCTTGAGCGGACGCTTCTGGAAAATGTGAGAAAGTTTCTTATAGAGATGGGCGGCTATTTTACATTTGCAGGCAATCAATATCGGCTGGAGATAGATGAGCAGGAGTTTTTTATTGACTTGCTGTTGTACCATCGGCAACTGCGGTACCTCGTGGCGATAGAGTTGAAAATAGGCGCATTCAAGCCTGAATATGCCGGCAAGATGCAGTTTTATCTTTCTGCCCTAAATAATATCGTAAAACTTCCTGATGAGAACCCTTCAATAGGCATCATATTATGCAAAGACAAAAGCCGGACGATTGTTGAATATGCCTTGAAGGATACAAAAAAGCCGATAGGTGTATCTACTTACAAGCTTACGGAAAAGCTGCCGCGTGAACTAAAAAAATATCTGCCATCTCCGGAAGAGATTATAGAAAGAATAAAATATCTTGGATAGCGATTGTTTAGAATATATCCCAAACTCACGCCCCGGATACTGAGGCAAAGATTACAGAACGATGGGAGAGAAGCAGGAAGATATGAATTTGAAATATGACACAGAAAGGAAATATGGTCTTAAAACTGATTGTGGTTAATTTTTTTCTATGAACTGGGAAGCGATAATACTTACTGTTAAATTGGCTTCGGTTGTCTCCGTTATTCTTGTGATAATCGGCATTCCGATTGCCTATTGGATAAGTTTTTCAAAATGGCGGTGGAAATTTCTCATTGAGGCGGTTGTTGCCATGCCTCTGGTGCTGCCGCCTACTGTATTGGGATTTTACATACTCGTGGCAATAAGCCCTAATAATATAATAGGGAGATTATGGGTGGAGCTTTTCGGCACGCCTTTGCCCTTTTCATTTTCAGGGCTTGTAATCGCATCCGTATTTTACAGCCTCCCATTTGCAGTCCAGCCCTTTGCCTCGTCCTTCGAGACAGTAGACAGAAGACTCATAGAGGCTGCATGGACGCTTGGTGCATCGAGGGTAAAGACCTTTTTTACTATTATAATTCCTCTTTCCGTTTCGGGCATAGTTACGGGCATAGTCCTCTCCTTTGCCCATACACTCGGCGAGTTTGGCGTTGTGCTTATGGTCGGCGGAAATATACCCGGCGTTACAAGGACGGTCTCCATCGATATTTACGATAATGTGCAGGCGTTGAAATATTCGGAGGCGGCATCGACGGCATTTTTTCTTCTTGTAATATCCTTTTTAATTCTTTCCGTTGTATATGCAGTTAATAGAAAGGTTTGGTCCGTATGGCCGCAGAGATTCTAATAGATATTGAGAGAAAATTTGAAGGCGGTAGTTCTGTTACAACAAACCTCAAACTGCCAATAGACTCATCGTGGACGGTTCTCTTTGGTCCCTCTGGTGTTGGTAAAACCACTGTCTTGAGGTGCATTGCCGGTCTCGATATTCCACAGAGAGGAGTTATTAAGTTTAATGATACTCTATGGCTCGATACGAATAAAAATTATTCTCTGCCCCCGCAGAATAGAAGGCTCGGTTATCTGTTTCAGGAGCATGCGCTTTTTCCTCACCTGACCGTTCAGGAGAATATAATCTATAATTTATCGGGTTTTTCAAAAACAGAAAAAACGGGAAAACTAAAAGATATGCTCCATTTGTTTAAAATCGCCGGGCTTAAAGATAGAAAACCTGTCAATCTTTCGGGCGGAGAAAAACAGAGGGTTGCGCTGGCAAGAACATTAATAAGAGAGCCACGGATGCTCCTCCTCGACGAGCCTTTTTCATCCCTCGATATTCCAACAAAAGAGAGATTGAGAAGGGAAGTAAGAACTCTGTTGAAAGATTTTAAAATACCGGTAATATTCGTTACACACGATAGAGTCGAGGCTATTACGCTTGGCGATAGGATTGCCGTCATGAGCAACGGCTCGATAGAGCAGATCGGCCCTGTTCATGATGTATTCACCAGTCCGATAAATCCCGAAGTTGCAAAGGTGGTTGGCACCGAGAATGTATTTGGAGGCAAGATTGCAGGAAAGAAGGATGGACTTTTAATTGTGAGGGTTGACGCTCCCACGCAGACCCCTGATAGACTCATTCAGGGGCAGAGCATGGGAACGATGAGGGAGCTTGTTGCCGTTGACCCCGCTGTAGCTCAAGGCTTTAGCCTTGAATTAGGAGAAGATGTGGTTGTGTGTATACGGGCAGAGGAGATAATACTGGAAAAAGGCTCGCCCCTTCAGAGCAGCGCCAGAAATCGAATGCCGGCAAAGGTTACGGGTATATCTAATGAAGGTGTTATGGTCAGGGTTTTCCTCGACTGCGGTTTTCCGCTCATTGCCTTGATTACAAGTCTCTCATGCAATGAGTTCTCTCTATCCGAAGGATCCGAGGTGCTTGTCTCGATAAAAGCGCCTTCTATACATCTGCTTTCAGCCTCCTATCATTGACATTGCCTTTTCGATAGGGCTGCCTTCGTCGGTTGAAATCTGTTTTTGCCGGCTGTAAACAGGGAATCGATGCCCTTGCGGCTTGTTTTGGACGGCCTTTACGATAATCTCCTGAAGCGCCTCATCGCTGACCCCTGACCTTATATAATCTCTCAAATCTATCTCCGATTTTTGTCCAAGGCATAATCTTAATATTCCTTCTGCCGTCAGTCTTACCCTGTTGCAGTATTCGCAGAAGTGCTGGGTTACGGGCGATATAAAACCGATTTTTATTTTCTGCCCTTTTATATGAAAATACGATGCAGGCCCGCCTCCAACTAACCCCCCCTTGCCCCCCTTTAGTAAAGGGGGGATGGCTGGGATTAATTCAAAGCGATTTTCTATTAATGACTTTATTTCTTTGACCGGTATAAATCTGTCTTTTCCCAGACTGCCGAGACGCCCTACGGGCATACACTCTATAAATCTCATATTTGCATTATTTTCTATAGCGAAATTTACCAGATCGATAAGCTCGGCATCGTTTAAGCCTTTCATTGCCACTGCATTCAGGTTGACCGGAGACAGTCCGAGATTTACAGCAGCCTTTATGCCGTTTAAAACATCTTCAAGGCTTCCGCCTCCGCTTATGATTTTAAAGGTTTCCGGTTTCAAGGTATCGAGACTTATATTTACCCTTTTTAATCCCGCCTCTTTTAAGCCCCTTGCATATCGGGAGAGCAAGGTTGCATTTGTTGTCATTGCAAGGTCGTTTATTCCATCTATGCGGGATAATTGCTCAATCAGCGATACGATGCCTTTTCTCATTAAAGGCTCTCCGCCTGTTATTCTTACATGATGCACCCCCATATTCGCAAAGCACCGGACGATTCTGACAATCTCTTCAAACCGGAGTATTGCCCTCCGCCTTGAGTGGCTGCCGCTGTCTTTTGGAGTGCAGTAGATACATTTCAGGTCGCATCTGTCCGTTACGGATACACGGATATAATTAATCTTCCTGTTAAATTTATCGATTAACATAAAGTTTATAAGTTCATAAAGTTTATAAAGCTCATAAAGTTCAACAACTTTATACCTAAATTGAGCGATTCTTCGTTGTCATTGCGAGGCGAAGCCGAAGCAATCTCAATTTATGATAGGAGATTGCTTCGCACCCTTTGGGTGCTCGCAATGACAGGTCAGACAAGCATTTAACCCAAGAATCGCTCAATTTAGGTTATAATTTTTTACTTTACAACCTTATGGACTGCAGGTTGTATTCCTTTATCTTTCTCCATAAAGTATTTCTTCCTATGCCTAATTTTTTTGCCGCCTCTTTCTGATTCCACCTGCATGAATTGAGCACCTGTTGTATATGCAGTTTTTCCAAATCATAGAGGGTTACGGAATCTGCGCTTTTTAATCCTTCCGAATCATTCCTTAAAAAATCTGCGGACGCCAAAATTGTTCTTTTTTGCAGATACGTCGGGAGCGACGCCGGTGTTATATAGTTATCCTGCGAAAGGGCGATTGTCCTCTCGATTATGTTTTCCAATTCCCTGACATTCCCTTTCC
>CAYMMR010000239.1:0-4387 GCA_964391545.1 uncultured Nitrospinota bacterium
AGCAAAAGAAAAAATAACGGAAGTGAAAAAAAGGTCATTTTTCAGTGTGAACTAATTATAATGGACACAGTGAAAATCATATAAAAATCAGTGTCCATCAGTGTCAAAAGTATTTTTTCAGTGTCTTCAGTATTTTCAGTGGCTAATATTTGGTTTTCTTTTCCGATTTATTCGGGTCAAGATATACATAATATGAGAGATATTCGCAAAGAGTTGGAAACCCGCGTATTGGCGCTCGATGGGGCAATGGGCACGATGATTCAACGGTATAACCTTACGGAAGATGACTTTCGCAAGGAACGTTTTAAAAACCATCATATTCCCCTCAAAGGAAATAACGACCTGCTTAACATTACACGTCCCGATGTCATAGAGGCTATCCACGAAGCATATTTGGAGGCAGGAGCCGACATCATAGAAACCAATACCTTTAATGCCAATCGCATCTCGATGGAAGATTACGATATGGCCGATCTGGTTTACGAGCTTAATTTTAAAGGCGCAAAACTCGCCCGTCTCGCTGCGGACAAATTTACCGCAAAAAATCCCGATAAGCGGCGTTTTACTGCCGGCTCGATAGGACCTACCTCCAAAACCGCTTCGATGTCTCCGGATGTTAATAATCCCGGTTATCGCGCAGTCAGCTTTGACGGCTTGAAAGAGGCTTACAAAGAACAGGTCAAGGGTTTATTGGACGGAGGCTGCGACCTGCTTTTGATAGAAACCGTCTTCGATACCCTCAATGCAAAGGCTGCCTTATTCGCCGTCAACGAGGCGCTCGAGGAACGAAACAAGCTTGTGCCCGTTATGGTTTCGGGAACAATAAGCGACGCAAGCGGACGCACGCTTTCGGGGCAAACCGTCGAGGCATTCATTACTTCTCTGTCGCATATTGACCTGTTAAGCATAGGCTTAAACTGCGCCCTCGGAGCCGATAAAATGCGTCCTTATATCGAGGAAATGGGCGGCAAATCTCATTTTTACATCAGCGCGCACCCCAATGCAGGCTTGCCTAACCAATTCGGCAAATATGACGAAACACCCGAAAAGATGGCCGAACAGGTGAAGGCTTTTCTGGACAATCGTTTAGTCAATATTATCGGCGGATGCTGCGGCACAACGCCGGATCACATCCGCGCCTTTGCCAAAATAGCAAAACTCTCCAAGCCTCACATAGTCAAACCCGTTGACCATACCCTGCATTTAAGCGGTTTGGAGGATTTAACGGTCAGCCGTCAATTGAATTTCGTCAATATCGGAGAACGCACCAATGTAGCAGGCTCGCGTATGTTTGCCCGTCTGATAAAAGAAGGCAATTACGAAAAAGCCCTCGCAATAGCGAGAGAACAGGTGGAAGGCGGCGCAATGGTTATCGATGTTAATATGGACGATGCAATGCTCGATGCCGAAAAAGAGATGGCTGCCTTTCTGAACCTCCTGACTGCGGAGCCGGAAATTGCCAGAGTTCCTATAATGATCGATTCATCCAAATGGGCGGTTATCGAGGCAGGACTAAAATGCCTGCAAGGCAAAGCTATCGTGAACTCGATTTCTTTAAAAGAGGGCGAAGACGATTTTATCCAAAAAGCCCGAAAAATAAAAAATTACGGGGCAGCCGCTATAGTTATGGCTTTCGACGAGCAAGGACAAGCATCTTCCTATGAACGACGTGTAGAGATTTGCGAACGCGCATATAGGATTTTGACGGAAAAAGCAGGCTTCCCCCCAGAAAACATCATTTTTGATCCCAATGTTTTAACTGTCGGCACAGGGATGGAAGAACACAATAACTATGCAGCAGACTTTATAAAAGCAACTGCATGGATTAAGAAAAACCTGCCTTATGCCAAAGTCAGCGGGGGAATAAGCAACCTTTCCTTTGCATTTCGCAGCAACAGCGCGGTAAGAGAGGCCATGCACTCCGTATTTTTATATCATGCAATAAAAGAGGGGCTGGATATGGCAATCGTAAACCCCTCGATGCTGCAAATCTATGACGAAATACCAAAAGATTTATTGGAATTGGCCGAGGATGTAATATTTAACCGCCGTCCGGATGCAACGGAAAGATTGATTGAATATGCGGAAAAAAATAGGCCTGCCGAAAAACAGGAGGCCAAACAGGAAGATTGGCGCGGCGAACCTGTAGAGAAACGATTAACTCATGCATTAGTCAAGGGTATAACCGATTATATCGAGGCAGACACGGAAGAGGCGCGTCAGAAATATCCGCGGGCGCTCGATGTTATAGAAAAACCTCTGATGGACGGCATGAATATCGTGGGCGAATTGTTCGGTTCCGGCAAGATGTTTCTGCCCCAGGTAGTGAAGAGCGCAAGGGTAATGAAAAAAGCCGTAGCCGTCCTGCTGCCCTATATCGAGAAGGAAAAGGCCGGCAGCGGTAAAAATCACTCGGCAGGCAGGATATTGTTAGCCACTGTAAAAGGCGATGTTCACGATATAGGCAAAAATATCGTTTCGGTTGTGCTGGCTTGCAACAACTATGAAATCGTGGATATAGGAGTGATGACGCCCTGCGAAAAAATCCTTCAGGAAGCCAGAGTCCGCAGCGTAGATATTATAGGATTGAGCGGTTTGATAACCCCTTCGCTCGATGAGATGGCGCATGTGGCAAAAGAAATGAGCCGTCAAGGGTTTACTATTCCGCTGCTGATAGGCGGCGCAACCACTTCAAAAATACATACGGCAGTCAAAATAGCCCCTGAGTATAAATACCCCGTCGTTCATGTGCCGGATGCCTCGAAAAGCGTATTCGTTGCCGGCCAATTGATAAGCAAAAATGAGGATTTTATAAAATCGGTTCGGGACGAACATGAACGATTAAGAGAGGCGCATGAGGGTAAAAAGCAAATAGAATATGTTTCGCTTCAAGAGGCGCGCAGCAAACATCTTCGTTTGAAATGGGATTCCATCGTAAAACCCCGTCATTTAGGGATCACGGTATTTAAAGATTTCGATCTGGCAAAAATTCGCCCTTACATAGATTGGACTTTTTTCTTTCACACATGGGAGCTTAAAGGACGTTTTCCTGCAATTTTAGACGACCGCAAAAAAGGCGAAGAGGCTCGCAAATTGTTCGCCGACGCCCAACAGCTGCTGGACAAAATCATCGGCGATAAAATGCTGACTGCCAAAGCGGTAATAGGATTATTCCCTGCCAATTCCATAGGAGACGATATTGAATTTTATACGAATGAAAGCCGCACACAAACGCTGGCAACCTTCTGCTGCCTTCGCCAGCAGACAAAAAAAGATACGCCCTATATGAGCCTATCGGACTTTGCGGCTCCGAAAGAAAGCGGCATAAGAGATTATGCAGGCGGATTTGCAGTTACCGCAGGATTGGGGATCGAAAAATGGATCGAAAAATTCGAAAAAGAAAACGATGTTTATAATTCAATAATGATAAAAGCCCTTGCCGACAGGCTGGCGGAAGGCTTTGCCGAACTGATGCATCAAAAAGTCCGCAAGGAGTTATGGGGATATGCGCCGGAAGAAAATCTTAACAATGAAGAGATTATCAAAGAGGCATATAGAGGCATACGCCCCGCAATGGGCTATCCTGCCTGCCCCGAACACTCCGAAAAACGCACCCTCTTTGACCTGCTGCAAGTCGAAAAAAATGCAAATATTACACTCACCGAAAACTTTGCAATGTATCCGGCAGCTTCGGTCAGTGGCTTATACCTGGCGCACCCGGACTCGAGATATTTTAATTTGGGCAAAGTTACAAGGGAACAAATCGAAGACTACTGCCGCCGCAAAAATGCTTCGATAGAATTTATAGAAAAACTCATCCAGCCTAATCTGGCATATTGACGGCTGCTGCCAAATGATTTTTTTTGTTTACTCTTTTCTTTATTTCCGTATCCATAATAATCTCGGGCGGCCATTCCCTGTTATATCCTTCCTCTTTCCATTTCTTTGTGGCGTCTATTGTTAGCCTTCCTTCGATAAAATAAAAATCTCTTTTGGGATCTGCATTGTTAAAAAATTTCCATAGCGCCGTAGAAATATCTTTTACATCTATATCATTATCCAAAACTATTAATATTTCCCCCTCACCCCTCCCTCTCCCCTGTGGGGAGAAGGGAGGGTGAGGGACTAATTTAAAAACAGCTTCTGCAATGAGCTTTGCATGAAAGGGTTTTGTCTTATTTATCGAAATAAAAACAATTCCTGTGTTTGTATTTTCAAGAGGAATGTTTATATCCACAATATCGGGTATTTTTTCTTTTAACTGCCCGCTGACTGCCACCCGCTGACCGCTAATCCTTGCCCCTTGCCCCTTGCCCCTTGCCCCTTTTTCGGTGGCATCGATTCCAACCTTTGCCCCGTAAAGAGGGTTAGCCGCCGAATGGTCTAA
>CAYMMR010000240.1:0-1702 GCA_964391545.1 uncultured Nitrospinota bacterium
TTAAATAAGAGCAAAAGAAAAAATAACGGAAGTGAGAAAAAAGTATTTTTGCAGGACACTCCAATATGTATAACCCTAAATTATTTAATCATATAGATATTAGCAGGCTGCCTGTGCATATTGCCATCATCATGGACGGAAACGGAAGATGGGCGAATAAGAGATATTTGCCTCGAATTGCAGGACATAGGGCAGGGGTTAAGACAGTGGATAGGATTGTAACCATCTGCCGCCAGATAGGCGTTAAAGCTCTTACCCTGTATTCATTTTCAGAGGAAAATTGGAGCAGACCGAGAGACGAGATAAATGCGTTAATGGAAATTTTGAAGCGATACCTCAAGAAAGAGCTTGACAGGATGCTGAAGGAAAACATAAGATTCAATACCATAGGCAATATAGAAAGCCTTCCCCCATCGGCACAGAATATTATTCAGGATGCAAAGGATAGGACAAAGAATAGAGACGGCATGATATTGACCCTTGCCTTGAGCTACGGCGCAAGGAGGGAGATAGTTGATGCAGCGAAAGAGATTGCATTGACGGTTAAGAATAATAAGCTTTCTGTCGAAGATATAACCCCTCAATTATTTCAATCTTATCTGTATACAAAAAACCTTCCTGACCCCGACCTGCTGATACGAACCAGCGGAGAATTGAGGATAAGCAATTTTCTTCTCTATCAGGCTGCGTATACAGAACTTTATTTTACCGATATTCTCTGGCCCGATTTTAAAGAGGATGATATGCTGACTGCGATTATAGACTTTCAAAAAAGGGAGAGGAGATTTGGAATGACGGGAGAGCAAAGGAAAGTGTTAAGTGGTGAGTGTTGAGTTGAAAAAATCTTAACACTCAACACTCAACACTTAACACTTAACACTCAACACTCAACACTCAACACTTAACACTTTCATGACAAGGATTATAAGCTCGGTTGTAGCTTTACCAATAATCATTGCCGTAATATATTTCGGAACCCCCCTCCATTTTCTAATATTGCTGGAGCCCGCAATACTTATCGCCATTTATGAGTTTTACCGGATGCTGGAAAGGGGAGGGGAGGGATGTTATAAATGGACAGGTATTGCCCTCGGCATGCTTTTGCCGGTTGCTGTTTTTTATGGTGTATCTCCATATATAAATTTGCTTATTGCATCCTCGGTTATAATTCCATTTGTTTTGAGGATATTTCAGGGAAACACATCAGGCAGTTCCTTCTCATATATCTCGAATACCATATTCGGCGTTCTATATGTAAGCCTGCTCATGAGTTATATGATTTCGATGAGGGGAACGGAATATCAGGGAAGGGAGTTAATCTTCTTTATACTTATGACTACATGGATGGGCGATACATCGGCTTATTACGGCGGAAAGGGGTTCGGCAGACATAAATTGGCTCCTTTAATAAGTCCGAATAAGACAATAGAAGGGGCTATAGCAGGATTAATCGGCAGTATAAGCGGAGCAGTGCTCGCAAAAATCTGGTTTCTCGATTTGTATATTTACCATACGATTATTTCCGGAATTTTAATCGCAGTATTCGGACAGCTTGGGGATTTAGGCGAATCCTATATCAAGAGAAATCTTCAGGTAAAGGACTCCGGAGGGATAATTCCCGGACACGGCGGCATGCTCGACAGGGTTGACAGCCTGCTATTCTCCGCGCCTGTATTCTATTATTATTACTTTTACTTTATAA
>CAYMMR010000240.1:1802-4382 GCA_964391545.1 uncultured Nitrospinota bacterium
TTTATAATCTTCTCTAATCTTCCAGAAATCTCTTCAATTTTCCCTTTAGTCTCAGGGTTGCCTTTGTATGTATCTGCGAGACCCTCGATTCCGTTATCCCCATAACCTCTCCGATTTCCTTCATTGTCAAATCTTCGTAATAATAAAGGGAGACGAGCAGCCTCTCCTTTTCTGGCAGTTCGTCAATTGCCGCGGCAATCACCTCTTTTATCTCGCCGATTCTTGCAAGTGTTTCCGGCTCTCCTTCCTTTGTGCCGGCCAGGCATTCCAGCAAATCCCTTTTTTCCCCATCCGGGCTTTTACCGCCAAGATCTTCGATGCTTAAAAGGGAGACGCCGCTTGAACTTTTTAATGTTTCGTGAAATTCTTCCATGCTTATGCCAAGATGATTTGCGACCTCTTCGTCATCTGCAGCCCTTCCAAGTTCTTGCTCCAGTTCCGCATATATGGCTGACAGGTTATTTGCCTTCTGTCTGACGGTTCTTGGAACCCAGTCGAGCGAGCGGAGTTCATCCAATATAGCTCCTTTTATCCTTATCTCTGCATAAGTCCTGAATTTTGTCTCCTTTGAGGGGTCGTATTTTTCGATGGCGTCTATAAGCCCCATAACTCCCGCGCTGATGAGGTCGTCTCTCTCGATATGAGCCGGGAGTCTCACTGCTATTCTTGAAGCAATGTGCTTTATCAGAGGAGAATATTCTATTATGAGGCTGTCTCTTTCAACAGGGTTTGGTTTTTTCGTCATGCTTGAGTATTTTTCCGTATATGGATTCATCTTAACATATTCTCCCATTCAAGACCATGCCCTATATTTGTAGTTATAATTTCTCTGGTAATTGACCTTACGCAGACGCTTGCAGGGGAGTTTGGATATTTCTCGGAAAAGAGTCTTTGCTCTCTAACCGCCTTTGTTACATTATTGTCATCGAGTATATGCCCGAGATAATCCATGGCTATATTAAGCTGAAACCTGTCTGCCACCTTATTAAGCCTGTTAAATACATCCAGCCCTTCCTCTTTGCTTTTTACGGAATTGATTACCAGTTTAAAGGAGCTTCTGGAATAGTCCCTCGAAAGAACCTTCATTATAGCATAAGCATCCGCAAAGGAGGTTGGTTCCGGTGTGGATACTATTAGAATCTCCTGCGCCCCTGTGCAGAAATACATCACATTCGAGGATATGCCGGCGCCTATGTCGAAGATTATAAAATCGAAATGGTTTTCGAGGGATTCAAGCTCTGCCTTTAATACCAGTTTTTCCTCGGTCGTAAGCTCGCTGTATTTTTTGTTTCCGGAACCGGCAGGGAGTATTTTTATGCCGCCCGGCCCCTCCATTATTATATCGGATATTTCCCTCTCCCCGTCCATCACATTTTGCAGTGTATGTCTCGGCATCAAGCCTAAAAGGATGTGTATATTGCCGAGTCCTACATCGGCGTCGAAAACCAGCACCTTTTTGCCAAGCTTTGTAAGATTATAAGCTACATTTGCAACGAGGTTGGTTTTGCCTACCCCGCCTTTTCCGCTTGCTACGGCTATACCTCTTGTCATAAGATTTCCCGTCCTGTTTCTATCGGAGGTCTCTTGAAAGTCCTTGCTCTCATTTATCGTCTCTGCCATTTTTCTTAATGTTCCTGCCTGATCCATGATTTTCACCTAAAAATATTTTTATTTTGACAACTGTAATATCAGATCCGCCACTCTTTCGGGCGTGGCCGCCTCGATATCTTCAGGCACCTTTTGTCCCGTAGTAAAATACGAAAGGGGGATGCCCGTCCTCAAGTGCTGATTGTATATAATGCCGAAAAGGCTTGTCTCATCGAGCTTTGTAAAGAGAAGCCTGTCTATTTTTGCAACTTCTTTGAAGCTGTCAATCGTATCCTCTATATTCCTTTCATCCGAATTTGCACTCAGAACCAAATGCGTCTCAACCCCCCCATCCCCCCCTTTATTAAAGGGGGGCGAGGGGGGGGGTAAGAATTCCGATATTTCGAGCAGTTGTGCATCGTTTTTATGGCTCCTGCCTGCCGTGTCTATCATTATAATATCTTTATCCCTGTGCATATTTATCGAATCCGTAAGATCTTCCGGGGTCAGAACCACATCTACGGGGATGCCTATTATTTTTGCATAGATTTTTATCTGCTCTACTGCTGCAATACGATATGTATCAATGGTAATGATTGCCGCCTTTTTTTTGGCAAAAACTTCGGCTGCAGCCAGTTTTGCAATTGTGGTGGTCTTGCCGACGCCTGTCGGTCCGATAAATGCTGCCACTTTCTGGCTGCCGTTTTCTTTTGAAATAGAACCGCTGACTTTTATCGTCTTCATAAACTCATTCGCAATTTCGGCAAGCACCGTGTTATTGTCTTGTCTTCTGTCTTCTTTATTCTGTATTCTATTTATAATATCTGCTGCATATTTTTCGCTTATCCCTCTCGATAGCATTTTTTGGTATGAAACTAAATACTCTTGCGCCATGCCGAAATCTTCGGCCATACCGGAATGCTTTATTATAAAGCCCATCATAGATTTTAGTTCCGCCACTTCATCCTTTAATTGCGGTTCGTGATTCGTGAT
>CAYMMR010000241.1:0-4363 GCA_964391545.1 uncultured Nitrospinota bacterium
TTTGCCTCTGCCGCCTTTTCCGGTATTCTCGCTGTTTTCTGCGCCAAATCGTATTCAGCCATGATGATTTTCCATCTCTCGTCTTCGGTTAAATCAAGCTGCCATACGGGCATTGCAGAATCCCAGGGTGTCGCCTCTTTCGGCAATCCCCTGCCGCCTGTGCTTACACGCCAGAAGGTGTATCCTTCTACTATTGTCTCTATTGTCCCGTTATCCGTAAAGTTTATCGGCCTTAATTTGAATCCATCCGCCATAGGACCATCACCTGCCACGCTGTCCCCATGACACGGACGACAGTTCATCTCGTATAGGATTCTCCCTTCAAACAGGTTCTTTTCTCTTAATGCAAGCTTTGCCTTCTCTTTGTCCGCCTTTCCTTCTTTTAATTCCTTTAAGAATGTCTGAACAGGCTCTAATGGGATAAAGTCAATTCCTCCGGGCTCCATCTTTGCCTGCGGGACAAATTCCACTGCATTGTTCTTTACCTGCTCTATGAACTTATCTACATCCGCATCGGTAGGATTTGCTATCGGGTTCTGCATGGTCTCGAATTGTTTCGGGAAATTTGACGATGGGTGCTGTATCCTAAGTGATGTAGGCGAGCTTACCTTTGGCGCTGCAAAGCTGTATACATTGAACCCTATAAGCAGAGGGATAGCGGTAAGGGTGATTAATCGTGTATTATTGCCGTATTCTCCTTTAAGCATCTTCTGGACAGGATTTAAGAAGTCATTTAGTTTCTCTTCGGATGATGTTATGTATATGTATGCGGCTGCGAGGGTTAATGCCATGTAAAATATCATCAGTGTCCCGGGAACGGGCAAAGGAAAATCCATTCCCGTTATCTTCCTCGATATTAATGGTATCCCCCACTTGATTAATGAATAGATGATGCCAAGTGTTATTATTACACTCCAGAATTGTCCAACCCCCTGTTTAAAGCTCACAGGGGCAAGCTTTTGCTCTTTGTTCATTTATCCTTTACCTCCATTGAAAAAGCTATTAGCTTGTAGCTAACAGCTAACAGCTATAATTACTTATCCCTTTTGTAATAATAAAAACGCTACTATGTCCTGATAATCTTTTACCGTGATATATTCTCTTATCTCTTCGGGCATCAGGGATTTGCCCTCCTGTGCCATCTCTGCTATGTTTACCTTTTCGACCTTAACAACCTCGCCCTTTGCCGTAAGTATATCCACGCTCCCGCTGTCTTCTCCTTTTTTAATGCCGATTATTGTGTTGTTATCCTTTGTTACTATCTTAAAGGATTCAAATCCTTGTGTAATGGTAGAGCTTGGCTCTATTATTGACTCCTGTATCTGTTTGACTCCTCTTGTGCCTATGTTGGATAAATCGGGTCCTACTGCCTTGCCGCTGCCTTTTACCGTATGGCATGTGCCGCAGGCTGCTCCGCTTGCATCGAAGAATACCTTTTCCCCGTTGCCGGGATCTCCGCCTCCTGCGCTGGCTGCTGCTGCTATTCTGTTAAGGAGGTTCTTTCCTTCGCCGGGAGGGTTGTTTATTGCTTCTATGTTGGCTTCTCCTCCCTGTGTCTGCAGATAGGATACGACTGCCTTTACTTCATCGAGGGTTAATGATATGGGAGGCGCATATACTACGGGCATCTCGTTTTTGAATCCTTCTACTACATAAGCTCCGGGATTAGCTATACACTCTAATAGGTAATCTACTGCCGTATAGGGTTTGCCTGTCTGCGATTCTCTTTCTTTTGCCCTCTCTGCCGCCCTTAATCCTATGGGTAATGGAAATTTATCGCCCCATACTCCGAGGTTCGGGCATCGGACTCCGCTCCCTTTGTCTCCTATGCTGTGGCAGGTATTACACTTGCCTTTACCCCAGAAGATTGCTTCTCCTGCCTCGGGATTTACTCCTACTATTGCCTGCGAACCTTTTTCTCCGCCTGTCATTGCAGTTATCGTATGTCCTACCCACATAAATCCAATTACAAGGACTATCATAAATATAAATACTTTTAATAATGCCTTGCCCATTTTTTATCCTCCCAATTTATAGTGTCATAGTGTCATAGTGTCATAGTATCAAAGTATTTTTTACTCTCTGACACTTTGACTCTCCGATGCTTTGACACTTTCTTCTTTGTGCGCTATCGTAGAAAGCCAGAACATGAATGCCACAAGCATCAAAAATACTATGGTCGAAAGCCCTACCATCTGTGTCATGGTATAGTTGCTTGGCGTGTATGCCCATTCGGATGCGTCTTTTAATACTCCGTATATATGCCAGTCCGTCCGGAGTCCGCTCCTTATAAATCCCATTAATCCCATGTTCAATGTTATGAATATGCAGAGAACGAGTAAGGCATACTGGGAGCGGATGCTCATCTTCCCCCATTTGAGTTCTCCCATGCTCTCTGCCTTCTTGAATATTAAGGAATCTATTGTGGTTACAAGAACGAGACAGCTTATTAACTGCGTAAACTGGCTTACTGCTATGTTCCTTAAAAATGGGCTCGCCTTCTCCATTACTATGAATCCGTATACTCCAAGGAATAAGGTTACATTGAAACCGGTTACTCCTATGTAGAGATATTGCGCCAATATCCCCCTGTCTTTAAGGGTTAATGCCACTGCAATTATTATGGCGGCGCAGTTAAAGAAGAGCAGTGTCCCTACTGTCCTGAAATATCCCGACCTGTCCGGCGGTAAATCCAATTCCTTCGGGTCTAATCCGTAAAGGTATACTGCATACTGCCCTACGAGCCATAGACAGAATAATCCGACTATGGTTAATACGAGCTTCGGAGTCCTCCCCTGCTGCGATACCGGGACGGTCTTGCCTTTGTTGCCCCTCTTGTATAAAAGGAAGCTGAAGAATGTGGATAGTATGATGAAGTTTACTACTGCATTTTTTGCAGGCATAAGTCCAAGAAATTTTAATGTGGGATGATACTGGCTCCCCCCCATATCTCCTACCTCTTCGCCTGTCAAAGGCAGGTTGTGCGGGGTAAGCCATATCGCAAACGAGAGGACTATTATCGCAAGCAGGAATTTTATATAACCTTTATATCTCTCTGCCCCGGGTATCCTGCCCATACCAGACCATAAGTAGTAGTTGCTTATAAGGAATAGCGAGCCTACGAGCATTGCCTGTATTATGAATGTCCATGAGAAATCCCCGCCCATCATGTTGTTGCCCATTACCGCGCTGTTACTGTATACCTCTCTCCCAAGATAGTATCCTGCAAAGGGCAGCGGCAATAATCCGGCTATTCCTACGAAGTTGCTTATATATCCCATCCAGTCGTAATGCGCCCTCTCTGCATCTGTCTTCGCTCCTATGAACTTTACTGCTGCATAAGCGCCTGCTACGAATCCCCCAAAGGCTATGTTCCCCATCATCCTGTGCATTGCAAGGGGTATCCATAATGGGTTTAGTAATGCGTCTAAGGATGTTCCTGTAAATGTCCCTTTGGCATCTACTCCCGATGGACTCATCATGTAAGATGCCCATGAGTTTGCAAGCATCATTATCAAAGTGCCGAATATGTTAAGTAAAATGCCTACATATATATGAACGCCTTTCCTGCTCTTTATAAGAAATAGCCCGCCTCCGACTGCCAGTATCATTACGGTTATGAATGCCCTGCCGTCTCCATGCAGGCGATGCCCTATGCCCATGCCCATCATAACGGTAATGCCGTAGAGTATGATAATGCCGCCTATGATTTTGCTTATCTTACTGATTACTGACCACTGACCATTAAGAAAACTGGGGCTGGGGGCTGGAGACTGGGGACCGGTTTCTTTACCGGCACCTAGCCCCAAGTCCCTAGCCCCTCTATCACTTAGCCAATCCCATCCGTAATAGTAGATATACAAGGTAAATGTCTCTCCAAAGAACATAAGGGCGTATATCCACATGACCTCTTTGAATGCGCCTGTGAGATAACCCATAAAGTTGGGATAAAGTCCGTATAATGCAAAGGCGAGTAATCCTCCAATCGCTGCTGTGGTAGCGTAAGCTGCGGATAACAGACCGGTAAACTCGTAGGCAAGCTTGTCGAATTTCTCGTTGCCTGATTTATATCCTACTCCTTCGATTATTACTGCAAATAAGGGAACTCCAAGGACAAATGCCCCGAAAAATAGGTGCATCTGGGCTATAAACCAGATTACTTTCCTCGAATCTAAACCGAAAAAGGCGCTGTAATCGCTCCCTCCTTCAGATGCAAAGGCTGGAAGAGCCGTTCCCACGCAGAGCATGGGAACGAGTAAAAAATAAAGGATAGATAAAAACCTTCTGGCTTCCGATGGATTCGCTTCGCTCACTACAGGCTTCTGGCTTCTGACTTCTGACTTCTCCATTTCCCCTCCTCTTT
>CAYMMR010000242.1:0-4357 GCA_964391545.1 uncultured Nitrospinota bacterium
CAAAAGCGAAGGGTTCGGAATGACAAAAGCGAAGGGTTCGGAATGACAGAGCGAACGGGCTCGGAATGACAACTCTCAATGTCTATTTTTGGGTTTATAACTTTTGACTTTACAAACTTTATAAACTTACAGGGCGGTTATCTCGTATTGCTCCTGGTGCATATCAAAATCTGCCTTTATTATTATCTTAATCTTTAAGTCTCTTTCCAGCTTGTCTATATACTGACTCTCTTCGTCGGACAGCATATCGGCAACTACCGGCGGCACATTTATAAGAACCTTTTTCTTTATAGGGGAGGCGTTTATAACCCTCTGCACTTCCCTGAATATTTCATAACATACGGTTGTAGGAGATTTGATCCCGCCTCTCCCTTCGCAATAAGGGCATGTCTGGCATAATGTCCTGCTTAAAGAATCCCTCACCCTCTTTCTCGTCATCTCTACGAGACCGAACTCGGATATTTCTATTATTTTCGTCCTCGACCTGTCGGATTTCAATGCCTGGTCCAGGGCATTAAAGACCTTCTCTTTGCTGTCCTCCTTCTCCATATCTATAAAATCTATAATTATAATCCCTCCTATATTTCTCAGGCGAAGCTGGTAGACAATCTCCTTCACAGCCTCCAGGTTTGTCTTGAGTATGGTCTCCTCGGGATTTTTCTTCCCCACGAATTTGCCTGTATTTACATCTATGGCGGTCAGAGCCTCGGTCTGCTCGATTATTATATACCCGCCGGATTTAAGCCATATCTTTTTCCCCAGCGCCCTTTCTATCTCTATCTCGATTCCATAGGAGTCGAAGATTGGCTCTTTGCCCGAATAAAGCTCGATTCTATCCTTCAATGCCGGCATGTAAGAATCTACGAATCTAACGCAGTTTTCATATTCCTCCTGAGAGTCTATTATCATTTTATCTACATCCTTTGTGAATAGATCCCTTATTACCCTGAATATAAGATTAAGGTCCTGATGAATAAGGAGAGGGGCGGATGCCTTCTCCGACTTTTGTTTTATATCATTCCATAGCCTTGTCAGGAATTCTATATCTGCTATAAATTCTTCCCTGTCTTTCCCTTCGCTGGCTGTTCTTACGATAAAACCCGACCCTGGCGGTTTTAGCTCCTGTAATAACTTTTTGAGTCTCTTCCTTTCCGCTTCGTCCTCTATCCTCCTCGATATGCCTACGTGGTCTACGGAGGGCATAAACACGAGATAGCGTCCCGGAAGCGTGATATAGGATGTAATTCTTGCCCCTTTGTTTCCTATGGGGTCCTTCGAGACCTGCACCAGAATCTCCTGCCCCACCTGCAATAATTCCTCGATTGGAAGCTGCATAGACGGAGGCTTCAAAAAGTCATCATCTTCTGTCTTCGATAAACCTTCTCCATTTGAGGCTGTTGCTGCGTCCTTACCCTGCTGGACAGACCCGGCTTCTATCCGGTTTGCTTCGTCTGCCGCAAGTTTTTCATACTCCTCTATCCTGTCCGGCGGGTTAATATCCGATACATAGAGGAATCCCGATTTTCCGATGCCTATATCTATGAACGATACCTGCATGCCGGGGAGAACCTTTACAACCCTGCCTTTGTATACATTTCCAAGGATGCCTTCGTCTTTAGTCCTTTCGATATAAAACTCCGAGATTACGCCGTTTTCCAAAAGCGCAACCCGTGTCTCTCTTATATTAGTATTGACTATTATTTCGGAGCCCATAAAGTAAGTTTAAATAGTTAAATAGTTAAGTAGTTAAGTGGTTAAGTGGTTAAGTAGTTTTAACTACTCAGCTAAATATCACACCTGTTTTTTCTACCGATAGAATGTTCATTACTATATCCGATGGAAACAGATTTTGCAATACCTCGACAGGCTTCAACAGGCTGCCGTTCAGCACCTTTAATCCTATCTCGATTTTTAGTCCATCTTTCCGGTATTCCGCTGCCTCGAGTGAATCAACAAAAGGCCTTATATTTACTTTCCTTACCCCATCCTTTCTAATCCTGTCAATAATAACACTATCATGGAGAAAAAAACTCTTAAATTTCTCTTCTATTGACTGAAGACTGAATGCCGAAACTTGTCCCGTTATGTCTTTAAACGGGAACTGAAGGCTGACGGAAAATATAATTTTATCCGTTATATCGGAGATGGATTTTGCTCCGGATGGAATTAACTCTGCGGATATTGTCTTTAATCCTATCGGGAGCGTCCTGTTCAGTCGTTTAACAAATTCGCCAGGCTCCATGTATCCCCCTATTTCTGCATCGAGATACTCATAAGAGCTTTCTATTCCTACAGGGAGAGCGAATCCAAAGGCTATCTTTGGATGGGGGTGGTATCCTTCGGAATATACGAGCGGTATGCCTGCCCTTCTGAATGCCCTGCTGAAGACCCGTCCGACCTCGAGATGCGATAGAAACCTCATTCCCCCTTTTTTTTCATACCTTATCCTGAACCGCCTGTGAACCGAAAAAGATGCAGGTTTCAAATTGGATTGCTTCGGGGCTTCGCCCCTCGCAATGACAGGCGGGACGCCTGTCCTACTGCCTCTTGCATCTTGAATCTTGCATCTCGAAGGGTCGAGGCCGCATCCGATGCAGCCATCGTAGCGGCAGTCAGGGGTAACCCCCCCATCCCCCCCTTTACTAAAGGGGGGGGTAAGCGCCCTCTCGAATTCCTTGTAGAGAAACTTTTGGCTTACACCCGTCTTTATATGCCCCCACGGCAAAGTCTCGTCTTTTTTAATCTCCCTGTTTGCATAAAATGCCGGGTCAATTCCGCACTCCTTAAAGGCATCCATCCACTTTTTAAAATTAAACCTCTCCGTCCATCCGTCGAACTTACAGCCTGTTTCGAATGCCTTTTTAAGCGCCTTTCCCAGCCTCCTGTCGCCTCGCGCAAATACAGCCTCCAGAAAGCTCATCTCCACATTGTGCCATTTCAGGGTAATTCTTTTGTGGCTTGCAAACTTTTTTTTGAGAAAGCTAAGTTTTCTTTTCAAGCCTTCTGGATTTTCCTGTCCCGCCCATTGAAAGGGGGTGTGAGACTTTGGAACAAAGGACGATATGCTTACATTTATATTTTTAATTTTCTTATCTCTCTTTAAAATTCCGAGACAGAGATTATATATCCCTTCCATATCATCGTCGGTCTCGTGAGGCAGTCCTATAATAAAGTATAATTTGAGAGAATCCCATCCCGAAGATGTTATTGCATCCACGGCAGAAAAAATATCTTCCTCCCTTATCTTCTTATTTATCATATCCCTCATCCGCTGTGTCCCTGCCTCTACTGCAATAGTAAAGCCTGTTTTTCTCACCCTGCTTATCTCCTTCAATATATCTGGATTCAGGGTATCGGGGCGGAGGGATGGGAGCGAGATAGATGTCCTGTCCTGCTCATAAATATTCATCAGAGATTTGACAAGAGGCGTAATGCTGCGGTAATCTCCGGAACTTAAGCTGCCGAGGGATATTTCCTCATACCCTGTATTTTTCAGCGTTTCCTGCAAAAGCTCCCTTACCTTCTGCGGCGTCCTATCCCTTAAAGGGCGGTATATAATGCCTGCCTGACAGAACCTGCATCCATGAGTGCAGCCCCTGTCTATCTCTACGGATACCCTGTCGTGTATCAGGGGCGCAAAAGGGACGATCTGGCATGACGGATAGGGGGACGCATCGAGATTGTAAATAGTCCTCTTTGCAACCGAGCCGTAACCCTCCTTTAATCCGGCTGCCTTTTCGATCGAGCCGTTATTTTTATACGATACGGAAAAGAGAGACGGGACATAGACCCCTTCTATATCCGATAAATTTTTTAGGAGTTTCTCCCTATTATAGCGCAAGGCTTTAGCCTCGCTTATTTTATCGATAAGCTCGTGTATGACCTCTTCCCCGTCTCCTATGACAAAGAGGTCGAAGAAATCGGAGAGGGGTTCGGGATTGAAGGCGCAGGGACCTCCGCCGATAATCAAAGGCATATCCTCGTTCCCATGCTCTGCGTGGGAACGTTCAGCCTGTGTTAAAGGTATCCCTCCCAGCTTCAAGATATTCAGTATATTTGTAAAGCTTAGCTCATATTGGAGCGTAAAACCTACTATATCGAATTTACCGAGCGGAATGGAGGATTCGAGGCTTGCAAGGGGGAGATTGTTTTTCAACAGCAATTCTTCGTAATCGGTATCGGGTGTAAATACCCTTTCCGCGACTGCATCCTCTCTGGTGTTGATGATATGGTAGAGTATCTTGAGTCCGAGATGGGACATGCCTATCTCATAAAGGTCGGGGAATACGAGGGCGATTTTTGTCTTAACCCCCCCTTCCCCCCCTTTGACCTCCCCTTTTTCCCCTCCTTTAGAAGG
>CAYMMR010000243.1:0-4345 GCA_964391545.1 uncultured Nitrospinota bacterium
CCCTCGCTTTGCTCGGGGTGACAAAAAGGGGTATTTCGCAACTCCCTCTAATTGGAGGTTATTATGCGAAAGCTAATTTATCTCTTATTTATAGTATCGATCTTATGTGTAGCTTCATCTGCTTACGCAAAAGACCTGCCCTCGAATGCTTCTATCGGGGGGATTCCTTTCACACAGGAGGACAGGGACAGGCTCATAAGACTTGAGGCAAAGGTAGAAGAAGGGCTGAAGGCAACAAATCAAAGAATCGATGGACTGGAAAAATCTGTAAACCAAGGGATTGATGATGTAAACAAAAGGATTGATGGTCTGGAAAAGTCTGTAAATCAAAGGATTGACGGTGTAAGGGATGAAATAAGAGACCTCAAGACTTTTATGCTCCGGGGCTTTGGGATTCTCTTTGGAGGCATGGGGATATTGATTGGTTTTGTCATCTGGGACAGGAGGACGACTGTTGCGCCTGTAGCAAGGGCATTAAAAGAAAAAGAGGGCGAGATAGAGGAATTAAAAAAGAGGGAAGTTGAGATAGAAAAAAGAGAGAGGAATATCGAGGAGATTCTCAGAAGCTATGCACAGAAAGAGCCAAGACTTGCAGAGTTAATGAAGGCAAAAGGATTTTAATGTGAATTTCAATCCTATTCAACAGGTCTTAAAGACCTGTTTCTACGAAACAACACCCCAATTTTTCTCCCCTTCTCATTTTTAAGATATGCCTAAGAAAAATTTCGAAGAGATTGATGCTACCGCCGACCTTGGTATTATTGCTTATGGAGAGGATTTAAGGGATTTATTCTCCAATGCCGCCGGGGGGCTTATGTCTCTCATGGCTGATATAAGTGGAATTGCCGAATCGGAGTCTCTCAGTATAAATATAGCAGCAAAAGACAGGGAGGGGCTGCTGATAAAATTCTTAAACGAGATAATATACATCAAAGACTCAAACGGATTTCTCTGTAAGAGGTTTAATATAAATAGTCTCGATGATAATAACCTGAAGGCTGAAGTTTACGGCGAAGTATACGACCCCGAAAGGCATCGGCTTTTATCGGGTGTAAAGGCTGCCACATACCACAATCTTAAAATCGAAAAGATTGACAGTCTATGGCATGTCAGGATAATATTCGATGTATAATGGAAACGCCATTAAAAGACAAGATACTCTTTTATATAGAAAGACTGCCGGCGCTTTCGCCGACCATATCGAAAATCATAGAATTGACTCAAAGCAGCAATACCTCCGCAAGCGACCTTTTAAAAGTTATTAAGCTCGACCCTGTATTGACCGCAAAGATATTAAGGCTCATAAACTCCGCTTATTTCGGCATGCCGGAGGCGGTAACATCGATCAATACCGCAATCGTACTGCTGGGCTTTAATACGATAAAAAATCTGGCATTAAGCACGGAAGTTCTATCTTCGTTTAATCCGGGGAAAGGGGTTGAGTTTAATGTCGAGAAATTCTGGCTCCATAGTCTTGCAGCCGCGGTTACCTCCAAGATTCTTGCGCTTCATATCCTGAATGACCGCAAGGTGCAGGAGGAATATTTTATTTCCGGACTTATACACGATATTGGCAAGATATTTTTGATAAAATTTTTCCCATCTCGATTTTTTTCTATTGATTTTGAAAAGATGGGCATGAGGGAATTTCTAAAGAAAGAAAAGGAGCTCTTTTCCATGAACCACGCAGAGACAGGCGGTTTAATAGTAGAAAGGTGGAAATTATCTCAGGAGATGATCGATTCCGTAAAGAACCATCACACCGTGCCAGAAAATGTCAATAAACAAACAATGAGCTCTATTATATATTTCTCGAATATATACTGCAAGAGCAGAGGATTCGACGATATGATGGGCGCCATTACTTTAGATGACCTGACAGCCGATACATGGAAATCCGTAGGGTTGACGGAAAAGGAAGGAGAAGCGGTGTTTTCGGAGCTTCCGGCAAAAATCGAGGAATCTAAGATTTTCTTAAAAATAAAATAAAAGACCACATTTGGACACAGATAAACACAGAAAAATCAGGATAAGGATTTAATCTGTGTGTATCTGTGAAAATCTGTGTCCTATTTATTTATTTCTGCAATTTCGAGTTTTGGTGGTTTATATTTTTTCCCTTTGTGGCGAAAAACCTGATTTTCGTATGAAAATAAAATTCTGGGGGGTGAGAGGGTCTATTCCGACGCCCGGGGCAAATACCGTCCGATACGGCGGCAATACTGCATGTATAGAGGTGCGGGGAGATTCTAATGAGATGATTATACTGGATGCCGGCAGCGGTATAAAGCAGCTGGGAGAATCTCTTTTAAAGGAATCGCCTGTCGAAATCCATCTTCTTATTTCCCATACCCACTGGGACCATATTAACGGCTTCCCATTTTTTGTCCCTGCGTATATTCCGAGCAACATCATTCATTTTTATGGACCGCCGCATTTTAATAAAAGTTTAAGAGAGATAATTCAGGGGCAGATGGAATACTCATATTTTCCTGTGAGGGCGGACGAGCTTAACGCGAAGATTGATTACAGGGATTTAAAGGAGGAGACAATAAAAATCGGCAACATAACCATACAGTCTAAATTAACGAACCATCCTGTAACAAATTACGGATACCGGCTTGAAGAGGAGGGGAAGGTTGTCGTGTATACAGGCGACCATGAAAAATATTATAATTTTGTAACTAATCCGGGTGATACCGGCGAAAAAGAAGAAATAGACAGGATTGTAGAGGAGCAGAATAACAGGATAATTCAATTTGTAAAAGGCGCAGACATTTTAATCGCCGATTCTCAATACACAGAAGAGGAATACGCTTCAAAAATCGGATGGGGGCACAGCACCATATATCAATCCCTCGATCTTGCAATAAAAGGCGGAGTAAAATATCTCATCCTGTTTCATCACGAGCCTGTGCGGACGGATAAGGAGCAAGATAGTCTATTAAATTTAGTCCGTGAGAGATATGCGCAGCTTGGTTTCTCTGGAATGAAGATAACTGCCGCTGCCGAAGGGGAGGAAATAAGGATTTAAAGCCCTGCTGATTTTTTTAATCTCGTTATCCTGTCGAACGACTTATCTAATCTCTCCCTCTCTATATCGCCGTTTTCAACGGACTTTATTATAGATTCAAATATCCTGACTTGTTTATCCCTGCTGTGGCATATTAAAAGAATATCGGCGCCTGCCCTAATCGAGAGTATTGCAGCATCCTCATCGGGATAGCTATTTGATATTGCCTTCATTTCGAGGTCATCTGTGATTACCACGCCGTCGAATCCCTGTTTTTTTCTTAATATTCCGGTTATTATCTTTTCGGACATGGTTGCAGGATAATCCGGGTCCAATGCAGGGTAGAGGACATGGGCTGTCATAATGGCTTTTAGCCCGTTCTTAAAGGCATGGATAAAGGGCTTAAATTCTATTTCCTCAAATCTTTTCATTTTATGGTTTACAATCGGAAGTTCGAGATGAGAGTCCGATGATGTATCCCCGTGTCCGGGATAGTGTTTGCCGACTGCGATTATCCCCTTTTCATGGAATGTGCCGATGACACAAGCTCCGAGCCGGGATACAATCTCAGGGGTGGAACCGAATGCCCTGTCGCCTATAATAGGGTTTTTAGGGTTAGTATTTACATCGAGAACAGGAGCCATATTCATATTTATACCTATTTCCATGAGCTCATCTGACATTGAAAGGGCATTGGATTTTACTGCGTTTTCAGAGCCTGTCCTTCCCAAATCGCCATAGGATGGATATTGCCTGAAAGGAGGTTTAAGCCTGAATACCCTCCCCCCTTCCTGGTCAATAGAGATAAAAGGCGGTATCTTATGATGTTTAATGGATAATTTTCTAATCGAACGGCAGAGATTTTTGACCTGTTCGGGAGACTCTATATTCCGTGAAAATAAGATAATGCCTCCAATTCCATAATCGAGTATCATCTCTCTCAATTTGTCGGAAAGCGTTGTCCCGTGGAAACCTATCATCAGCATCTGTCCTATTTTTTCTTTCAGAGAGACTTCTTTCATATTTGTAGTTTATCACGCTTAATGACATAAATCATATACGCATTATTGCCCATAAGCTAATCTATAAACATAAAAGGAGGCAATATTATGGATAAAGAAAATGTGGTAAAACTCGATATAAGAGTTATTCCCCCTTCAGCAAGACACCCTGGCATAGTATTCAATATGTGGGATAAACTGAAAGCAGGAGAAATATTGCAGATAATCAACGACCATGACCCCAAACCGCTCTATCAGATGTTTGAATCGGAGTATAGCGGTTCTTATACATGGGAGTATGCATCTAATGGCCCGCAAGATTGGGTGATAA
>CAYMMR010000244.1:0-4341 GCA_964391545.1 uncultured Nitrospinota bacterium
ATTTTCGAACATAAAAAACAAACCCCTCACCCTCCCCTCTCCCCTCGGGGGAGAGGATTAAGGTGTGGGGGATTTCATAATTTACATAAACAAATAGGACACGGATGATATTTTCATATTCATCCGTGTCCTAACTAATTATATTTTAAACATCTTTGATAGGTTTTGTCAAGCCTGACACCCTTTTCAAAAATTTCTAACGGGGTTGACATTTTTGAAATAGTTTTTATAATGGAGTTTGAGACAGGTAAAAGGGCAATAAAAATGAATAACGAACTTTCGGATACCATTGAAGGGCTGAAGGGATATTTAAAATATTTAAAAACAATTGGCATAGAGGAAATACCTGTAAGTCAAGGGGCAAGGGTCAAGCCTGCCCCTGCAAGCAGTAAGCAGGGGGGGCAAGGGACAGAGAAATCTGTCCCTCAACCACAGAACCTCGAATCACGAACCACGATGCTTTCTTTAGAGGATATTCAAAAAGAGATAGGTAATTGCAAGAGGTGCAAGCTGTGGTCTACCCGGAAAAATATTGTATTCGGCTCTGGCAATCCTCATGCCGAATTGATGTTCATCGGGGAGGGTCCAGGACAGGATGAAGACATACAGGGACTCCCATTTGTCGGGAGGGCGGGGCAAAAACTGACAGAGATAATCGAGAAGGGGATGGGGCTAAAAAGGAAAGATGTCTATATAGGTAATATAGTAAAATGCAGACCCCCTGAAAACCGTGAGCCCGAAACCGATGAGATAACTGCCTGTAAGCCGTTTTTAGAAAAGCAGATTTCAGTTATAAAACCAAAGGTAATTGTCGCGCTCGGCCGTCCCGCTACGGCAACCTTACTTAATAATAAGAGGATTGCTATCACGAAAATAAGAGGAATATGGCAGGAATATAATTTAGAGGGGCAAGGGGCAAGGGGCAAGGGGCAAGAAACAGAAAAAAAAGCAATAAAACTTATGCCTACCTTTCACCCTGCATATATCTTGAGAAATTACACTTATGAGGTCAGAAAACAGGTGCATGAGGATATGAAAAAGGTTTTGGAAGAACTGGGTAAGAAATGAGCATAGAACTGTCAATAAAGAGCAGGAATAGGAGTGAGTTTATAGATATAACTGCCGAAGTCCAGAATGCAGTAAACAAATCGGGAGTAAAGGACGGGGTCTGTTATATATTTGTCCCTCATACTACGGCAGGGATTACGATTAATGAGGCTGCTGATTCCGATGTGGTGAGCGATATACAGAATGAGTTAGATAAAATAGCCCCTCGCGGCAGTCATTACCGGCATACCGAAGGGAATGCCGATTCCCATATTAAGACAAGCATAGTCGGTTCTTCTCAGGTTGTCTTTATCGAAGGAGGCAAGCTCAAGCTCGGAACATGGCAGGGGATATTCTTCTGCGAATTCGATGGCCCGAGAAGCAGGAAGGTGTGGGTGAAGATTTTAAATACATAATACCCTGTTCTTAAATGAGCCGCAGATGCTTCCAACGGTTATAAAAAACGATTTAATAAATAGGATCCCCGGCATTCCAAGACATTCGATTACCGATAGTGTCATGCCGATTTTTTCAGCCCTCTTATTTATATCATACACATGATAAATGAAATAAAATGGAATTAAGATTAGCGCCGGCGGGATAAAACAACCTGCCATAAACATAAGGAATATTTTTTTGTCAAAGGAATTGAGGTTGAGCCACAGAGGGGTTCCAAAACTTGTAGTAAGCGGAGTAAATCCACATTCTTTTATATATGTAAATCTCGGCATCTCTAAAAATAATCCCTTTGGAAAATGCTTTTTAAGAAGGACAGAATGTGCAATTCCAAAATTAATACACTGCTTTATAAATCCCTTTAAATCGCCTCTATGAATATGATAAATCACTGCATTCGGAACGGTCTTTATTGTATATCCGGCTTTATAAATTCTTGCGCAGAGGTCATGGTCTTCTCCAAAAATATTTATATCCTCATCGAACCCCCCTATTTTCTCGAATACATCCTTTCTAACCGCCAGATTTGCTGTAGCAAATCCTCCAGTGAACAGATTGTAACCGTCAAATATCTTCTGCTCGCCGAGGCCTCTTAATGTAAAAAGAGACAGGAATTTTTCTATTATATTTTGTGGATTATAGCCGTAGATATTCCCTGCCACACCGCCAATCCCCCATGTCCCCCCCTTTGTAAAAGGGGGGAGAGGGGGGGTATCAAAAGCGGATAAAATATCTTTCAGCCAGTTTTTATCCGCTATGCAATCCGGGTCCGTATTGACAATAATTTTCCCCTTTGCAGCCTTTGCACCCCTGTTTCTTGCAGCACAGGAGCCTTGTTTTGGCTCATGGATGAGAGATATTGATAGTCCTCTATTTCCGGATATAAAATCCTGAATTAGCCTGACCGAGTTGTCAGTGGAATTATTATTAACCAGTATCAGCTCAAACTCTCTGAATGTTTGTAATGATATGCTATCAAGGCATCTCAGTATGGTCTTTTCTGCATTGTATATTGGTATAACAACCGATATTTCCATAAAAATTTCCCCCTACATTAACCCTCTCCGCTGAGGGGAGAGGGAAGGGTGAGGGGTGCATCCTTAACAAATGAAGTTTTATACCCCGATAAAAAACTGCACAGCTTATCGAATGTCTCCATTCCATCCGCTGCCTCCATACATGATGGGTGGCACAGGAGAGCGGCGCAGCCGCCTGCCGATTCTATTGCCTTTATCTCCTCCTCGATTACCTCGAGCCATTTATCAATAAAATAAAATATTCCTCTGGAATACTTGCCATAAAACTCTTTTACTCCTTCTATATATTTCTTCTCGCCGTGATACAGATGTTCATGGTCGGGTGTAGTGTTAATGGGAAGAGAAAACATACCATTATTAAGTTTTTCGGAAAATTTCTTTTGAGGAGCTACATCGTTTGAGACTACTTTAATGCCGTAACGAATTAAAATATTATAGGTATATTCATCATATCTGTAGGCATGATTCCTCCACGATACTATATTCACCCCGGTTACATCTCCAATAGCCTCGACAGTCTTTCTTATATCCCTCTCCTGCCACCATTCGGGACCGTTTATCGGGGCATGAAATCTCTTAAATAAACGGTATAATATCTCCGGCTGATAGGCATTATATGTATGCCCCCCTATCTCTATGTTTTTAATTTTTAAAATTTCTTTCATCGCATCGGGATCTTCTTCAACGGATTTACCCGTAAAAAATAGTGTTGCCTTTACTCCGTATCTCTCTGCAATATGGATATACTTTTTTGCAGCCTCTACCTCGCTAATCGCCATAAATCTTTGGTCGCCGAACAGTTTTTCATTTCTAAAGTGGACATCGCCTGTAAGAAATATCATAACCCCGCCCTTTTCAGCAATCCCTTAAACAAATCTCTATCCTTTTCATCGATTGCCCCGAATATAAATAGACCGAAGAAGTATACGAACGGGCTTAAAAACAGGGAAATTATTATTCCTGTGTATCCATTAAACATGGCATATACAATATATATGAACAGTCCCATAAGTATTGACGACACAAATATCTTGAGGATAGGTCTCAGCGGATAGGGGATGTCAAATTCTCTGCCGACATATACTGCGCCTCCGATTACACCCGCCATCTGTGCGGAAGAATTTGCTATTGCAGCGCCAATCGCCCCATATTTAGGGATAAGAAGAAAATCGAGCATGATATTGAAAACAGCTATAATGCTCCCCCATTTAAGTATGAAGGACTGCTCCTCCGTTCCATAAAGTATGGATGAGCTTGCCCTCGATACTGCTCCAAAGGCATTAATTATTAGAATAATCTGAACAGGTATGATTGCGCCTATATATTCTCTCCCATAAACAATCTCTACTAATGGTGCAGAAAGCGCTGCGCCGCAAATACCGATAGGAAATGCTGCAAATGCAAGATACCTTGTCGAATTGATATACCCGTCAGCCAATCTCTTTTTATCCCCCTGACCATAAATCTCGGAGAAATACGGCATAAGGAGGGATGAGAATACTGCCGGAATCTGCATAGCCATATACCCGATTGTAAATGCGAGGGAATAAAAGGCAATTTCCGGAGCAGAAGAAAATCTCTCTAAAAAGAAGACCTCGGATTTCTGCCAGACGATAGCATCGATAAGGATTATGCCGGATACGCCGAGTGAATATTTTTTAATCCTTTTTTTTAAGGATATATCGCCGAGGGGCTGCTCGGGTATTTCTTTGAGTTCCATTTTTATGAAATACCATAATATGGACAAATTCAAAACGCTGCCGATTATATTCGCTATTATGAGTCCGGTTACGCTGTATCC
>CAYMMR010000245.1:0-4312 GCA_964391545.1 uncultured Nitrospinota bacterium
AAGTAATTTACACTTACGCTTACACGATGTTTAAAGGTATATCAAGAAGACTCTTTTTAAGGGTATCTGTTGTTTTGGGTGCGGTTGGTATATTCGGGACTTTTTTATTTGGGAAGGTGCGCAGCGCTGCAGGCAAATATATCCGCCCGCCTGGCGCTGTGGAGGAATCGAAATTTCTCGGGCAGTGTATAAGGTGTTTTTTGTGCGGGGAGATATGCCCAAATATGGCTATAAATTTTGTGGGATTAGAAGGAAATATTGCCGAATGGGGAACACCCTATATAATGCCGAGGGAGCAGGGATGTATGCTTTGTATGAAATGCACCCATGTATGTCCGACAGGCGCGCTTAAAAAAGTTAAAGACGATATGGATGAAATTTTTAAAAAAGTCAACATGGGCAAGGCGGTAGTGGATAAAAGTATATGTTACTCATACAATAACAGGGTATGCGGCTTCTGCTACGGCGCGTGTCCCTTTCCGGATGTAAGCCTGAAGTTAGGCGATTGGGCAAGACCAGAAGTTCAGGAGGATAAATGCGTCGGATGCGGGCTGTGCGAAAAAATATGCGTTCAGGTCCCGCAGGCTATAAGGGTTATACCGAGAGGGGCGGAGCATAAGAGGGCATTATACGAGAAATATAAGATGCCGGAGATAGAAGAGCCGAAGGAAATGTTCGGAATGTAAGAGATGATAGATGATAGCTTATAGCTTATAGCTCATAGTAAAAGCTAAAAGCTAAAAGCTAAAAGCTAATATGCTGCAAATTATCAGAAAAACAGTTCAATTAACGATTATATTTTCGATTATCTCCATTACCATTTTGAGCCATTATGGCAGTCTTGCAACCGAGCGGAGACAGCAGGATTTTAACCATGTCCTCGATGAAACGGTTGCCCCGTTTATGAAGCCTGTATATAAGGCAATAGATAGAATTATATCTCCGCCTTATAATACAAAGGAGCTTATAGAGTCCCTCGATTTATTTAAAGGCGGGGCCTGGTCAATAAACATTTTTGGATTTAATCTAACCGACCCGCTGGCAGCGCTGGGGGCAATAATTGCAAGCCATAATATTTATATGCCGCTTATAGCGGCGCTTGCCATTCCGCTTCTTTTTATGCTTATCTTTGGCAGGGCATTTTGCGGATGGATATGCCCTATGAATAGTCTTCTCGAGATAAACGACCGGATAAAGGGATTTCTCATCTCTCTCGGTGTCCCTTTGTTTAATAAAAATTTAAGCACATCATATAAATATTTAATCCTTAGTGGAGGGTTATTGCTGGCGTTCAGCGGCTTTTCTGTTTTTCCCTATATACTGCCGTATGCCCTTATAAGCAGGGAGATATACTACGGCATATTTTATAATACCGTGAGTGTAGGAGTTATAATTATATTTTTCATCCTCTTATTCGAGATATTGATTTCGAGAAGGGCATGGTGCCGTTATTTCTGTCCTGGCGGCGCATTCTTTTCCCTTATAGGCTCTATGAGGCTGGTCAGGGTAAGAAGGGACAGCGGCAAATGTATGAGCGATTGCTCTATATGCGATGATGCCTGCAAGCAGGGGCTCGAGCCGCGGAATAGTAAGATTGGAATGGAGTGCGACAACTGCGGGCTCTGTATCTCGAAATGTCCTTCAGGCGCCCTGAAGTATGCGGTCAGTGGTCAGTCAGTGGTCAGTATTTTATTGTTTTCTTTACTCTTTACTCATCACTCATCGCTCATCACTGTTTCCTTTGCTGCCCATGATAATCTTATTAATCCGCATCAGGCGGGTGTAACCGGGCAGTTTCCCCAGACTGCATCCGAGGATTATATAAAAGAGGTTGATAATTATATAGTGGGTTTTTCTGCCTTCCAGCATCCTGAAAAGAACAGCATAAGGATTAAGGCGGTCGTAACCGTTAAAGATAAAAATGGAATACCATATCATGGACCTTTAACTATGAGGTTTATTAAAGATTCGTTCTTTGAAAAATCAAAGGAGGAGATAGTCCGCTCCTTTGACTCACCGGTTGGGCATCTCTATAAACATTTCGACAGTATCCCTTATGAGGGAAAATTTAAGGTTATAGTTCAGTTTATCCCATCTGCGGGCGGCAGGGAAATAGCAACTGAATTTCCCTTTACTGTCGGCGCTCCAAAACATGGCAGGATGACAGTAATGCTTATATCCGGCATAGCTGTTTTCTCATTCGGAATAGTCTTTTATATAAAGAAAAAAAGGGCGGCGCAATTGCCTGTGAGAGAGAGCGGATTGGCAGGATAGGGAGGGGAGTATGAAAAAAGAAGGGGCAAGGGGCAGTGGGCAGTGGGCAGTGGTCAGTGTGTTATTATTTTTTTTACTCATCGCTCATCGCTCATCGCTCATCACTGCTTCTTACGCCTATACCCACGACACCTCTCTCATAAAATGGCATGATTATAATCCGGAGGCATTTGCCCTTGCAAAGAAAGAGGGGAAGCCGGTATTCATGCTGATAACGGCAGTATGGTGCCACTGGTGTCATGTATACGAAGAAAAGACACTGGAGACAAAGGAGGTCTCGGATTATCTTAATAAAAATTATATCCCGGTATTTGTAGATTATGACAAGAGAAAGGATATTGCCAGCAAATATCCTGCGGCAGGACTCCCTGTTACTGTTATTATGTCGCCGGCAGGGGAGGAACTGGCTTCGGCGCCCGGGTATATACCGAAAGACAGGCTTCTTACAAATTTAGATGCCACGGTTAAGTATGTGAAAGAGAAATTACCCCCCCTTACTCCCCCCTTAAATAAGGGGGGAAATGGGGGGTTAGGGGAAGTTTACGAGGAAGGAATCGTAGAGGTTAAAAAGGATGATTTGGAGAGGATGCAGAGCAATTTTCAGATGGTAATGGCGGCTAACTATGATGCCATGTATGGCGGATTTGGTTTTGCGAATAAAGACCCCTTCGCAGATACCCTCGATTATATGCTGACAATCTATGAGGAGACAAAGGATAAAAAATGGCTTGAAATGGTAACAAATACACTGGACTATATGGCTGGGCTGAAACAAAAATTAACCCCCCCCACCCCCCTTTTGACCTCCCCTTTATCCCCTCCTTTTAAAGGAGGGGAAGGGGAGGTCAAAAAGGGGGGCAAAGGGGGATTTAGGGAAATAGAATTCTCCAATCTCCTCGATTTATATAACAAAAGGAAACAGGAAGGGTGGCTGGATAAGGTTCATGATTTGCAGGAAAAGCATAAAATCGCAGGACTTTATGATGAGGCAGAAGGCGGTTTTTTCCGTTACGCTACCCAGAGGGACTGGGTTATACCGCATTATGAAAAGATGCTGTCGGAAAATGCAGAGATTATAATTTTATATCTCCATGCCTATAAAATAACGGGAAGCGCTAAATATAAGGATATAGCAATTGGTTCGCTCGATTATATTTTAAACACCTTATATGATAAAAAAGAGAGCAGATTTTATGGAAGTCAGGATGCCGATGAGATATACTATCACTTCACTGCCGTGGAGAGAAAGAAGGTAAAACCGCCTAAGGTTGACAGAAATTCCTATACCCGCTCGAATTCGAGGGCTGTTATATCCTTTCTTTATGCGTCGGAGGTTTTAAAGGATAACAGGTATAAGGAGATTGCCTTGAAGACCCTCGATTTTTTTGAAAAGAATATGCTCACGAAAGATGGGGCATCGAGTTATTTCGATGCAAATAAGAAAAGGGGTTTTTTGAATGGACAATTAGAAGATAATGCCTGGCTTTCGCTGGCATTTATGGAGGCATACCATGCTGCGAAGGAAAAGAAATACCTCGACATTTCGGAGAGGACGTTGGCAAAATTCGCCGTTGAAAAACTCTATGATGAAAAAAACGGCGGGTTCTTCGAGAGGAGGAGCACGGATAGGAATTTTTACAGGGAAGATGAGTTGTTTTTAAAGGATAAGCCTTATGACCATAACGGTGTTATCTCTTATACGCTATTAAAGCTTCATGAAGCCACGAAAAATGGAGATTATTTAAAGATGGCAAGAGATACCGTCGGCTTTTTTTTGAATAGGGAGATAAATACAGTATCCCCCTATTTTCAAAGGGTGGCAGGGAAGTTATTGAAGGGTTGAAACAAAAACCTAATCTTAACCACAGACACAGGCACAGAGAATAAAAAAATTAAAAGATTAATTTTGGACACAGATAAATGCAGAAATGTCATTTCGAGCCCATTCGATCTGTCATTCCGAACGAAGTGAGGAATCTTACTCTTTCGCTCAGGGCAGGCTCCGCGAGGAATCTTAAGAAAGATTCCTCATTACATT
>CAYMMR010000246.1:0-4304 GCA_964391545.1 uncultured Nitrospinota bacterium
TAGTCTCGTGGGCTCGGAGATGTGTATAAGAGACAGGTATAAATATAACTACAAATTTCGAAACCTACCCGGCAAATAATGGAGAGATTGCCATCGGCGCAGACCCTAAACAGATTAAACAGGTTCTCTGGAATCTATGTATTAATTCCGTTCATGCAATGGAAAAAGGCGGAACAATGACAATCTCGGTTAATAACCCTGCAAATTCTATGGTTGATATAATTATCGAAGATACGGGCATAGGCATACCGGAGTCCGATTTACAAAAAATATTCGACCCTTTCTTTAGCACAAAAGAGGGCGGAACCGGATTAGGACTATCCACTGTTTTCAAAATAATAGAAAATCATAACGGTGTTATCAATGTAGATAGCAGTGTCGGAAAAGGGACAAAGGTTAAAATATCGCTGCCAATATAATAGAAGACATTAGACTATAGACCATAGACTTTAGAACTGTCGTCTATGGTCCAAAGTCTATAGTCTGAAGTTATGGACTCATCGGACTTAATAAAATTAATGCTGAATCCGGACACCTACCCTGTCAAGCCGAAAAAGGTTAATATGCTCCAGACCCATATATCCTACCTGTTCATTGCAGGGGAACATGTATACAAGGTAAAAAAACCTGTAAGTTTCGGCTTCATCGATTACTCAAGCCTCGAAAGAAGAAAATTCTACTGCGAACAGGAGATAAAACTGAACAGCCGCCTATCGCCTGAGATATATTTAGGAATCTCGCTTATTGCCGCCGATAAAGACGCTTTCTCATTAGACGGAAAAGGACGGACTGAAGAATATGCCGTCAAGATGAGGCGGCTTCCGGATGATAGGATGATGGATAAAATGATACTCGCCAAGAAGATTAACCGGGATACAATCGAAGCAATAGCTAAAAAACTTGTCGGATTTCACAGAGATGCGGATGTAAATGACGAGATATGCAGTTTTGGAAATATAGAGGTTATACTTAAAAATGTAAATGAAAATTTCACGCAGACAGAAAAATATATTGGAACCAGCCTTAGCAAAGAGGAATACAATCTGATAAAAGATTTTTCGCTTGGATTTATCGATAAAAATAAAATCCTGTTTAAAAAAAGGTGCGATGAAAAAAGGATAAAGGATTGTCACGGAGATTTAAGGGCAGAGCATATATGCCTGTCGGATAAGATTTACATATTCGACTGCATCGAGTTTAATGACAGGTTCAGATACGGAGATGTTGCCTCGGAGGCAGCGTTTCTTGCAATGGATTTGGATTTCTTCGGAGAAAAAGGGCTTTCAAAATATTTTGTAGATACTTATATAGCTCTTTCGGGCGATAGAGATATAAGCAGGCTTATAAGCTTTTACAAATGCTACAGGGCTTATGTAAGGGGAAAGGTCGAGAGCTTCAAGCTCAATGACCCGAATATCTCGGCAAAAGAAAAAAAGATAAGCATGGATTCGGCAAAAAAACATTTCAAATTGGCATACTCATATACAAATTTCTAATGAAACCATTTATTATTATCTTTGCCGGGCTCATCGGAAGCGGGAAGAGCACGTTGGCACAGGCTCTTTCGAAAAAGCTGAATATACCCATCCTATCATCGGATATTATCAGAAAAGAGCTTGCAGGAATATCTGCCGCAGAACATAAATACGAAAACTTTGAAAAGGGGATATACTCAAGAGAGTTTACAGATAAAACCTATACAGATCTCTTTAAAAGAGCCCGTGATCTTCTCTCAAAAGGCTCATCTGTAATCCTCGATGCGTCCTTTCAAAGAAAAACTGACAGAAAAGCTGCATTAAACATGGCAGATGAGCTAAGAATTAAACTCTTTGCGGTGGAGACCCTTTGTAAAGATGAAGATATAAAAAAAAGATTAAATACCCGCATAATGGATAAAGGGCAAGCCTCCGACGGCAGATGGGATATATACAGCAGGCAGAAAGAAATCTTCGAGGCTGTAGATGAGATTAATGATGCCTTTCACATAATCATTGACACCGCAGAGCCTGTTGAGGTATGTATAAAGAAAGTATTGGAGAGGCTTCATAAACTATGATTAAAAAAATAGGTATAATCGCAAAAGTCCAGCATCCGATGGCAGGCAAGGTTTTGAGGGAGCTTGACGGATGGCTCAAAGAGAGGGGTATAGAGATTTATATAAACAGGGAGACCGCCGGAATCATCGGGGAGAAGTCTCCATATAAACGGGCAGAGATACCCTCTTTAACCGAGCTTATTATAGTCCTCGGCGGCGATGGAACCCTGCTTTCAGTAGCCAGACTTATAGAAGATAAGAATGTGCCGATATTGGGTGTGAATCTGGGTGGACTTGGTTTTTTAACCGAAATTCCCACTGATGAGCTTTACTCTGTGCTGGAAATGGTTATTGCAGAAAATTTTGCCACAGAGAGCAGGATAATGCTCGATGCTATTATATACAGAGAAGGGAAGATAGCTGCACATTACTGCGCATTTAACGATGTTGTAATAAACAGAGGGGCTCTGGCAAGGATTGTAGATTTAGAGATAAAGATAAACGGCTTATATGTCACAACCTACAGGTCTGATGGTCTTATCATCTCTACACCAACAGGCTCTACTGCATATTCATTGGCAGCAGGCGGTCCAATAGTCTACCCTACCATGAATGCCATTATAATTTCTCCAATATGCCCTCACACACTTACTAACAGACCGATTGTTATACCCGACGATGTAAAAATCGAGATAAACCTTGTAACGCCGAACGAAGATGTGCTGGCAACTCTGGATGGACAGGTGGGGTATTCTCTAAACTACCGCGATACCATCGAGATAAAAAAGGCAAAAAATACCATTAAACTCATCCAGTCCCCCGGAAAAAACTACTATGAGGTCTTGAGGAAAAAGCTGAAGTGGGGGGAAAGACTTTAACAAGACCCATCCACAGAATAGGTACCTCGCACAGCAACGACAAGGCTCACTAATGTGGAGCGGCTTGTTAGCCCAAAAATCTATAGTTCGTCTCCCACGATTGGCTTGCGGCTTGGAACATTAGCTAATATTTTTCTGAAATCCTCTTTTTTGGCTCTTTTGGCTCTGTTTTTCAAATAGTCCTCCGTCATTAACGCAGAAATTTTCTCTGATACCGCCGACGAAACAAACTGGTTGATAGACCCCACTGTGCGGCGGCTATCAGCCGTCCGCACGAGTGATTTGTTATGTGAGATTCATGGAAATATTCTGTATATATCTTTGCGATTAGCAATGCGCTGGCAAATTATCAAGTTATTTTTCTTATCGATAGTGATTCCGATTCTGTAGTCTCCAACCCGAATCTTGTATTTATCTGAATAACCTTTCATACGTTCAATATATCCCAGCGAAAAAGGATTTGCAGTCAATAATTCTTGAAAAACTATGCCTTCTGCTCGGCTCTGGATTTCTTTCGGCAAGTCCGATAGTTCTTTGAGAAAACGTTTAGTATACTCAATTTTCCACATCGGTCTTCAATGATTGATAATATTTTTTCGCATCTTCTACCGAGAGCCTTTCGTCGTTACTAACATCGTCAATCAATTTTGATAACCCATAGTTTTCTATAACTTCCTCTAACCGTTCAAACTCATCGATAGGCACTTGAACGGCAAATGGTTTCTGTTGTTCATCAAGTACTATTTTTTTATGCAATGTTAACATTATTACCACCTCCTTGATTTTATTTATTTATATTTTAGCACATAACATTCTCTTTTAAGTTTATTCAATGGCGCGAATGAGGAGCGCCCGAAGGGCGTCTGTTCGATTCGCATTGTTCTCCGGCGCGAAGCGACCGGAGAACAAGTTATTATACAGTTTCTGTCTTTTACCAAAATAAAACTTGAAAAGCAAGGGAAAAAAATAAACTGTCAGGACAAAGTAGAAATGTCCTGTTTTTAGCAAAATAGAAATGTCCTCTTTTTAAGTTTCTGTTAATAATAGTTCTGTAGTTTCTTTATTACGATAACGATTAATAACAGGATACCTTTTCCAAGGATGATTCTTTGGAGGTATACACACCTTCTTTGGTTTTGATTGAATCGCCTTTGGCTCTGTTACTTTATCTATAACAGGTCTTGATGTAATTTCTTTAAACTTTAATCTCCTGTTGTCGTATATTATGAACATAGACCCATCTACCCTTTCTTCTACAATAACCTCCTTTCCATGAACAACCTCTGTTATCTGATACAGATTGCCATCGTGAGATATGGTCCAGTCATTTCTTATCGGGGTCTTGTCAATAGGTGTGTAAAAAGCATTTAGGCGGCCTTCCTTTCCTGTTC
>CAYMMR010000247.1:0-4298 GCA_964391545.1 uncultured Nitrospinota bacterium
AATAAAGAACCGTAAAAATCATAAATAATCAGTGTCCATCTGTGTCAAAAAATTTGTTTTTTCCTCCATGTCTCCGTGCCTCTGCGGTTAGTTTTTTTAGGAGAATGATTTTATGGTAAAGATTGCGCCTTCGATTTTATCGGCGGATTTCGGCATATTGGGAGAAGAACTGAAAACAGTGGAAGATGCAGGGGCCGACTGGATTCATGTTGATGTGATGGACGGACACTTTGTCCCGAATATAACCATTGGGCCAATGATTGTAGAGGCAGTAAAAAAATCTACAAAACTTCCCCTGGATGTCCATCTGATGATAGAAGACCCTGATTTCTACATACCCTATTTCGTAAAGGCAGGCGCGGATATAATTACAGTTCATGTCGAGGTCTGTAAACACCTTCAAAGAACAATCAAATCAATAAAGGAGTATAAAAAGATTGCAGGCGTAGTCTTAAATCCTGCCACATCTCTAAATACACTCGATAATATACTTGATGAAGTAGATTTGGTGCTTCTCATGTCAGTAAATCCCGGTTTTGGGGGGCAGGAGTTTATCCCATCCTCCGTGAAAAAGGTGGAAAAGCTGAAAAGGATGATAGACGATGCAAAACTCAAAACAGATATAGAGGTAGACGGCGGCATAAAACCCGAAAACGCAGGGGATGTAATAAAGGCAGGGGCAAATATCCTCGTAGCAGGCTCATCTGTTTTTAAAAGTAAGGATTACAAAAAGATGATAATGATGCTAAAGGGTTAATAAATGGAATTGCTCGATAAAGATAAAATCGTAGAATTACTTAAACCCTACTTTGAAAAGAGGGATGATGTTGTTATGGCATTCCTATTTGGCTCATGGGCAAGAGAGGCGCATTGCGAAGAATCGGATATAGATATAGCAATATATTTTAAGCCTAAAAGCGGACATCTGGAGTGGGAGAATTTTGATGCAAAATATGAAGATGAAGGCGCTATATGGCTCGACTTAGAGAAAATGCTAAAAAAGGAAGTCGAGCTTTTAGCTCTTAATAGGGCTGCATCGAGTATTGCCGATAGCGCCATAAGCGGTGTGCCTATCATTATAAAAGACAGAGGCTTATATCTGGATTTCATGCTCAGGGTAACATCGGAGGCCATAGACTTCAGAGAATTTGTTAAAGATTACTGGATATTAAAAGAAGATATGAGGGGCTATGCTGGAAGAAAGGGATAAGGAGAGGCTTACAAGACATCTCGAATTTTTTACAAGCGAATTAAAGGATTTTCAGAAATTCTCTGAATACACATGGAGCGATTACCAGTTTGATAGAGATAAACGCAGGAATATAGAAAGGTGGATTGAAAACCTTACGAATTCAACCATCGATATAGCAAAGATACTACTTGCCTCCGATGACTTTCCGATACCACAAACTTATAAAGAGATACTCTTTGCCTTCGGGGCAAGATATTTTAATGAAGATTTTGGTAAAAGTATTGAGAATTGGGCAATATTAAGAAATATTGTTACCCATGAATATCTCGATATAAAATGGAATTCAATTAAGGCATTTATGAAGGAAAGCAAGCCATTGTTGGAGCAGATACATGATAAGATTAGGGAAATCATCCTTTCGCAGAAAAGGCAATAAGAATTGTCTGTCCAGATTTTAAATCTCCAACCTTTTTAACCTCAATGAATTTGTAACCACAGAGACGGAGCTGAATGCCATAGCAGCGGCGGCGAAGATAGGTTTTAGTAATATCCCATAAAATGGATAAAGAATACCTGCCGCTATTGGTATCCCCAGTATGTTATAGAAAAACGCCCAGAAGAGATTCTGTTTTATAGTTCTCATAGTCTGCCTGCTCAAACGGATGGCAGCGGAAACGGTTCTCAGGTCGTTTCTTATAAGTGTAATATCGGATGACTCGATTGCAATATCAGTCCCTGCGCCTATTGCAATCCCTATATCTGCCTGAGATAGAGAAGGAGCATCGTTTATCCCATCGCCCACCATTGCAACGACCTTCCCTTCTCTCTGCAGCTTTTTTATCTCCTCTGCCTTGCCCTGCGGAAGCACATCGGACATCACCCTCTTTATCCCTGCCTCTTTTGCAATCGCCTTGGCAGTCCTTTTGTTATCGCCTGTCATCATTATTACTTCAAGCCCCATATCCTGTAACTCCCTGACTGCCTCTACAGAATCCCTTTTCAATGTATCGGCAACGGCAATTATTCCTTTTATCTTTCCATCTATCGATACATACATCGGGGTCTTTCCCTGATTCGATAATTCATCCGCCGCCTTTTTAAAGTCCAAAGGTGCAGGCTTTTCTTTGGAGCCGCCAAGCATTATTCCGTTATCACTCATCATCTTTTCATTTCCTAAAATAATCTCCTTGCCCTCTATCTTAGCCTTTATGCCATGCCCCGGAAAAACCTTAAACTCATCGATATTATAAGGTTCCATTTCCTTTTCCTGTGCCTTTACTACTATTGCTACTCCAAAAGGATGCTCGGAGCCTGCCTCTGCGGATGCAGCCAGCCTTAAAAGCTCATCTGAATCTATTCCACTGACCACTGACCACTGACCACTTGTTATTATATCCGTTACCGAAGGCTTCCCCTCTGTTAGCGTCCCCGTCTTATCGAAGACGATTGTATTTATTTTATGCGCTGTCTCGAGGCTCTCTCCGCCCTTTATCAATATTCCCTTTTCAGCGCCTTTACCTGTCCCGACTATTATTGCCGTCGGTGTAGCAAGACCCAATGCACAGGGGCAGGCGATGATAAGGACTCCCACGAAGGCAAGCATTGCCATTGTGAACGGCTGACCCGATAGATACCATATAAAGAATGTAATAACTGCAATGCCTATTACAGCAGGGACAAATATGCCTGCTACTCTATCCGCCAGCCTTTGAATCGGCGCCTTTGAACCCTGCGCATCTTCTACCGCTTTTATTATCTGTGAAAGCGCCGTATCCTTTCCGATTCGATTCGCCTTAAATTTTATGAAGCCGTCTCTGTTGATTGTAGCGCCTATTACCTCATCCCCTGCCCTTTTTTCAACAGGCATACTCTCCCCTGTAAGCATTGACTCGTCCACAGCGCCACTGCCCTCGACAATCTCGCCGTCTACAGGTATTTTTTCTCCGGGCCTGACTACGACTATATCGCCGATGACCAGAGTTTCAATGGGAACTTCAATCTCTTCGCCGTTTCTTATAACCTTAGCGCTCTTTGCCTGAAGCCCCATCAATTTTTTTATTGCCTCGGATGTCCTCCCCTTTGCCCTCTGCTCTAAAAATCTTCCTAAAAGTATAAGCGTGATTATTACTGCGGCGGTGTCATAATAAACATCCGATTCGCCGCCAGGAACGGCCGATGGGAAAAAAGTTACGAAGGCGCTGTATAAATATGCTGTTGTCGTTCCAACGACCACAAGGACATTCATATCCGCGCCAAGATGTTTTAATGCCGCCCATGCCCCTGTGTAAAACCGCGCGCCGCATTTAAACTGAACAAAGGTCGTTAAAATAAAGAGAATTGAATTCATCGCCGAATGCGGGATAGATGGAAGATAGGGAATAAACATCTGCATACTCCCGAGCATTATAAAAACAGTGAGGCCAGCGCTTTCGATAAGCTCGTTCTTTAATATTATTAATTCCCGCTCCCTCCTCTCCTTATCGGCATCGAGGAGGCTCTTTTCTTCTGCCTCGAGGACGCTATAACCGGTATCAACTATTGTTTTCTTTATGGCAGGCAGGTCAACGAGCGAGGGGATATATTCAATAGATACCTTTTCGGTCCCGAAATTTACGGCAGCATCCGTAACGCCGTTTAGTTTTTTTAATGCCCTTTCGATTCTGACTGCGCAGGCGGCGCATGACATGCCTGCAAGGGGGAGGATGACCCTATCTTTTTTGTCGGAAGAGTTAATGTGTGTGAGGGGCTTCGTCATAAAATCCCCCTTTGTCAAGAAAAAGAGGAAGATTTAGACACAGAGGAACACAGATAAATTATGATTTACACAGATAAAAAACCAGTGAAAATCAGTGTCAAAACATTTTTATAATTTCCTTATAATATTCAAAAAACCTAATGCGGATGAGTGCTGATATGTTCAACAAATCTTCCTTCCAATTCTTCCATTTTATTGGCAAGCAATGTGTAATCTCGATTAAAATGCGATACCACTGCTTTTAAGTCGTTTTCTATATGCTCCAGCCTTTTGTCCATCTGCTCGAATCTTTTGTCCATCTGCTCGAATCTTCTGTCCATCTGCTCGAATCTTTTATTTGTATCTTTCCGC
>CAYMMR010000248.1:0-658 GCA_964391545.1 uncultured Nitrospinota bacterium
TCCGTTCCGGAGACACCGCGCGCATCTTCACCTGTCAACGAACGACCCTACCCACTGCGATAGTCTCACCCCAATGGGCAACGATCCACAAAACTGTACGGGCGAACGCACGCTGCGTGCGCTAACCCGCTCCTGCAAACCACCTCTACCCATATTCTCCACGCACAGAAAGCCAGCATCTTAATGAAGAACTATCAAAAGATATTCCTGAAATTTTTAAAAACCTCACAAAATATAATCAAGTTAAATTTGACATCAATAAATGCACAGTATCGGAAAATAATAAGAGGGTATTCGATTCAAGCAAACTCACTGACCATCATGCCCTTATTCCAACAAATAAGATTCCTTCGGACTTAAATTCAAACGAAGAAAAACTTTATGAACTCGTAGTGAGGAGATTTATATCAGCCTTTTACCATGACTATGAATACAAAACCACTACTATTATTACTACGGTAGGAGAGGACAAATTCAGAACATCGGGAAAGACAGTAAAAGATGCAGGGTGGAGAGAAATATACGGCGCTAAAGATAAAGACCAACTCCTGCCACCCTTAAAAGAAAAGGACGCTGCAGATGTTATTAAAACAAACATTGAAAAGAAGCAGACAGCGCCACCGCCGAGATATACCGATGCATCGATACTATCGGCTAT
>CAYMMR010000248.1:668-3617 GCA_964391545.1 uncultured Nitrospinota bacterium
ATGACCAATGCCCATAGGTTTATAAAAGATGAAGAACTAAAAAAGAAACTCAAGGAGACAGCAGGATTAGGCACTGCTGCCACGCGGGCATCCATACTTGAAACACTTAAAAACAGGAACTATATAGAAAGAAAAGGGAAGTCCCTAATTCCAACAGAAAAGGGAATATTTTTAATAAATAAAGTCAGAGACGAAAAAATAGCAGACCCTGCTTACACAGCTCTCTGGGAGCAGGAGCTTGATGAAATAGCAAATAGTAAAGTTAAATCGTCGGATTCCTTTATGACCGGCATAAAGGTATATACGAAGGAAATAGTAGAAAAAGCGAAAGCTATAGAAGGAGGGGCATCTATGGAAACAAAAAATAGAAACAAAGAACAAAAGGAAGTAATAGGAAAATGTTCTGAATGCAGCAGCCCTGTCCATGAGAATCAGAGGTCTTTTTATTGTTCAAAGTGGAGAGAGGGCTGCAAATTTACATTATGGAAAAACAGCCTCGAGAGGCTTGGAAAGAAGACCATATCGGCAAAACAGGCTAAAGTCCTACTCGAAGGCGGCAACATAAAACTCACAGGACTCAAATCGAAGGCTGGCAAAGAATTTGATGCTGAAGGAAAATTGATGAAGGACGAGAAGTGGGGGTGGAAGGTGGAACTGGTATTTAATCAGAAAAGGGAGTAATCGCCACAGGAGGCAAAGAAAGGTTGGAGCATTAATGATTGCGAATAAAAGAAGGCAAGACAGGCATAACTGCGACATATTGGCTCATATCTCATATCATTTATCTGCCGGCAAGTGGGCAGGCATGATTAAAAACAGTTTTACAGGCAGGGCGAAGGACATATCGTCGCAGGGGATAAAGATTGAGATAGACAAAGGTTTTTTATCTATTCCTCATGGAATATCAAAAGGGGATTCAGTTGAGGTTGACATTTTTATTAAACCGGAAGCAGTAAAATTCACAGCTATAGTCAGGCATGTAGAGGATGGAACATTAGGAGGGCAGATACTCTGCTTTCCCCTTCAAAATTATCACAAAAAGTTTGACGAGTTAATAGCCCTGATAAAAGTTCAACAAACAAACCAACCAATAAACGAACAAAAAACAAACAGCGTTATCAAGCAAACCAACAAACTAAAATTATGACAAAATACGACTATCTCGATTTTAGGAAAACCATTCTTTCCTCTGACGGTAAAAACCCTGACATTATTTTAGTCAAAGGTTTTAACAAAGAAAGGGTTCTGTCGGAACTTGGGAAAAAAGGGTATCTGAAAGGAACTGCATTTCAAGATTATTCAAAGTTAGCATCTCAAGGGCAAAAGAAGCTGTCTTTTATCATCCTTACTTTTTTTTTCTTATTATTCCCTTCCCCTCTTTTTGCCTTTTGTTTTGAGCAGGCGGGGGCATCATACAATATATCTCCTCGATTACTGCAGGGACTTACGAGGGTGGAAAGCAGCCACCGCCCTTATGCCATCAATTACAGGAAGGATGGCAAATTCATAAGTGTTTACCCTGACAGCTATAACAGTGCGATTGAATGGATAAAGTATCTATGGATAGGTGGTTATAATTTTGATTTAGGATTGGGGCAGATAAATAGAAAGAACATAGAGAGGCATAACATTAATCCATATCATCTTTTAGATGCCTGCTACAACCTTCAGTGGTCGGCGTATTTTTTAAGCGATTGTATCGACAGATATGGTTATACCTGGGAGGCAGTAGGTTGTTACAATGCATCGAGCAAAGACAAAAGAATTGGGTATGCCCGAAAGATATATAATGAACTTCAGCAACTCAGTCATAAATGAACTAAGCGAAAAATACAGACTCCAAGAATGGATAATAAAAGACACTATTGAGGAAGTTGTATCCTTGTCCCTTACAAAAAAGTTAGGATTTGAAGTAGGGGTTATGTTTATGGGCAGTTCCCTCGATATATGGACATTTGACGACATAGAGGCAAAACAAATATCTCTTACCGGTATTCAAACATCCGTAGCAGAAGAAATAAAACACAATATAACCTCTGCCCTGTTAAAAAGGAGTGTTTTAGAAGACTATGATAGATTTAAGGACAAAATAAGAACTGTAGTATACGGGACAATAATAAAATATCACTCCAGTGGAGCAATCCTTGTTGAAACAGACAGCATATCTGACAGAGTAATTGCAATATGTCCTATGTCATCGCAGACCCCAAAAGAGAGGGGGCATTACAGGGTGGGAGATGTCCTGCCCTTTTACATAACAAACATCGAGCCCGTCTATGAAAAAGAGACTCCAAAACTCGAAATCAGACTTAGCAGGAACTCGAGGGGGCTTCCCGAAGGTCTTATAAAGAATGAACTCATAGACAGTAATAGAGAAGCAAAGGTTCGGTGTATCAAAAGGATTGCAGGGGCATTCAGCGAGATCAAGTCATCGGAAAGAATACCAAAGAAATGCGTCAAAAAAATATCAGATGAATTAAAAGAGAGGATAATAGTGCGATGGTGAAATCCGGATATACCATACTCGGCGCTGGGTATAAACGAGGCGGCGAAAAAAAGATTGACATTGAAATTCCCGATGAAGACCGTAAAGGACATTTGCTATGGATAGCGACCACGAGGCAGGGAAAAACGAGGGTGATTGAAAACATGATTGAGCAGGATATCAGGAAGGGTTACAGCATCGTCTTAATAGACCCGAAACCCGACGGTGATTTAACTGAAAAAGTAGTATGGGCAGCCAAGGACAGCGGGAGGCTGGATGACCTGATTATAGTCAATCCATTTTATCCGCAATACAGCGCCCACATAAACCCATTAAGGTATTATTATACTGCCGAAGAGCTGGCAGGCATCGTAACTGCCGGCGTCCCCAGCGGCAGAGACCCCTTCTTTCAAAAAATAGCTTATGAAATAAGTATTATCGTTTGTTTAGGCTTAGTAACCCTT
>CAYMMR010000248.1:3627-4298 GCA_964391545.1 uncultured Nitrospinota bacterium
ACCCTTGCGGAATATGAAGGCAAAAGAGCGGTTATAAATTTAGATGAAGTAAAAAAACTTATACCGCAGGAATCGTTAGAAAAATTTGGAAAGGATATAGCCTCGATTGCCCCTGAAGCAACGTCGGAGATAACCAGACGGATCGCCGATATTTATAATCTGCTTGAAGCAGTATCTCTTTCGGGAGATATTCAAAGAGTTGCAGATTCACCAACCGATTATTTTAACAAGGTTACAACGAGCTTAAGAGTAGCGCTGACGGAGCTCACAATAGGAAGCATCGGCAGGATTATTGGAAAGGCAGAGGAAAACAGGTGCATCGAAAGACTCGAGAGAGGCAAAAGAATAATTATGATAGTTCAATTAGGCTCGATGACAGGAGAAACCGCTTCATTTAATTTAGGCAAGGTAGCAATATCCATGTTGCATAAATTTGTGGGAAGAAAATTTCTTTCAAATAACCGTGTCATCGAGCCTCCTCTTTGCACATATATTGACGAATGTCAGTCTGTCCTGTATAGAGGCATAGATGACGCCCTGGCAAAGGGTGGCGGCGCTAACTGGTGGATACATCTATTTTGTCAGGATGCGAGTCAAGTCTGGGGTGCATTAGGGAAGGATTACGGCAATGTGATATTCGGCAACACCAATACGAAGGGATTTATGCGGTG
>CAYMMR010000249.1:0-4271 GCA_964391545.1 uncultured Nitrospinota bacterium
ACACGCGTAAGATCGTCGGCAGCGTCAGATGTGTATAAGAGACAGGGCTATGAAATATTACTGGATTGGGGATTCAGGCTATTACGAGGGTTATAAAGAGATTGGCGAGAAATTCGGTCCAATAGATATTCTATTTGTTCCTGTCGGTGCTTATGAACCTCGCTGGTTTATGAAGTCTTATCATGTCAATCCTGAAGAGGCAATACAGGTTGCAAAGGATGTTCAGGCAATAAACTTCATCCCCATACATTGGGGAACTTTTGACTTAACGGACGAGCCTTTGTGGCTACCGATTAAACATCTAAAAGAAATTTATAAAGAAGATTCAAACCCGAAGCTTAGAGTTTTGGAGCACGGAGGACATTTTATTCTCCCCTCACCTTAATCCTCTCCCCGTAGGGGAGAGGAAACAAGAGAAATTCCCTCTCCCTTTGGGGAGAGGGTCAGGGTGAGGGGGCTAAAGGAGGTTTTTCTATGTTACGAAAATATGTTGAATTCATTGTCAGGTTTAGGGTTGCAGTCATTATTCTAATCGCATTAATCACCGTGTTTATCGGCTCCCGTATCAAGGATTTGAGGGTAGAGGTTGACCCCGATAAGAACCTCCCCCAGAGCCATCCCTATGTTGTCGCACAGAACCAGATAGATAAAATATTCGGCGGCAGGAACATGGTCGTAATCGGGGTCATTCCAAAAGACGGCGATATATTTCAGCCGAATATTCTCGATAAGATAATGAGAATAACCAAAAAGATAAACGAGATACCCGGCGCAATTAAAACAAACACTTTCAGCATTGCCGCAAGAAAGGCAAAGGATATAAAGGGGACGGAGGAGGGAATGGTAGTAAAGCGGCTGATGGAAAATGTCCCCCAAACGAAAGAGGGTCTCGATGACTTGAGAAAGAAAATCTACAGTAATCCGCTCTTTATCAATTCGATAATCTCAAAAGACGGAAAGGCAGCGCAGGTTATCGCAGATTTTAATTTTAATAAAGATTTGAAAGGGTATCCCGATATAGAAAAAAGGATTCAGGAGATTGTTTCGCATGAGGAGGATTCAACGGTGAGAATACATCTGAATGGTTCGTCCATAGCCCTTTCATGGCTTTCTGCATATTCTCAGAAGATGGGGAAGCTCTTTCTCCTTGCCATCATTGTTATTGCTGTCGTTCTTTTTATGATATTCGGGACATTTCAGGGGATGTTTCTTCCGCTCCTGACTGCAATCATCTCTGTTTTATGGGGGCTCGGCATTATGGGGCTGCTCCATGTCCCAATGGACCCATTTAACGCCACCACGCCTATCCTGATACTCGCCATAGCCGCAGGACACTCCGTTCAGATATTGAAGAGATACTATGAGGAATATGCCATATCGGGAGATAATAAACTATCGGTCATCGAGAGCACGAGCAGGATCGGTATAGTTATGATTACTGCCGGACTTATAGCCGCTGCCGCATTCCTTTCGCTTATTACCTTCGAGACCATGAGTATCAGGAACTTCGGCATATTCACGGCAATCGGCATATTGAACACAATTGTTATCGAGATGACATTTATCCCTGCCCTCCGGGCAGTATGGAGACCGCCCAAAAACAGGGAGCCGAAGGAGGGGTTCTTCATAGCGCCTCTGAATAAAACCCTCCATACACTCGGTCATCTGATTACAAATGGGCAGTCAAAGACCATTCTGACTTCTGCAGTTATCATAACGGTAATTGTTGCAGGAGGGGGGTATCTGTTAGAGATTGACAACAGCCTCAAGTCCAATTTCAGAGAATCAACCAGGCTGATTGAGGATGATAAGATAATGAATGCCCATTTGGGAGGGACGAATTCCTTAAACCTCTTTGTCGAAGGGGGCAAGCCCGATGATATGAAGAGGCCCGATGTCTTAAAGGCAATCGAAGGGCTTCAAGCCTATCTCGAAAAGGAGTTTCCGGAGGTTGGCAGGACCCTCTCCCTTGTGGATTTTATAAAGAAGATGAATCAGGCGATGAATAACGACGACCCTGCATTCAATACTGTCCCTGACAGTCAGGACTTGATAGCCCAATATCTGTTTGTCTATTCCATGTCCGGAGATCCGGGGGATTTTGATTCCTATGTGGATTACAATTATCAGAAGGCTAATCTTCTAACATTCTGCAAGACAGACTCGACTGCCTTTACGGATAAGATTATCGCTGCTGTTGACAGGTATGCGGCCGATAATTTTCCTGAGGATATTCGTGTAACGCCTGCCGGATTCCTTGCTATGGCAGACGCCCTGAACCATGTAATGGTGCATGGTAAGATAAGAAATATACTCCAGATAATCGGGATAGTCTTTGGGATAGGCTCAATCGTTCTCGGCTCGCCTCTCGGAGGGCTGTTCATAATACTGCCGCTTCTCGTATCGGTCATATTTAATTTCGGGGTTATGGGCTATGCAGGGGTTGCATTGAGCATCCCGACCTCCATGATTTCTGCAATGGCTGTAGGAATCGGGGCTGATTACTCCATCTATTATATCTATCGCCTGAGAGAAGAAATGGGGAATCATAATAATCTGTTTCGGGCAATAACAAAGACGATGATGACATCCGGGAAGGCAATTAATTTTATAGCTATTTCCATAGCCCTCGGATACCTGATGCTGCCGCTGTCAGGATTTGGGATGCATATCAAGCTCGGGACACTTGTTGCCCTTGCAATGATTATAAGCAGCCTTACGGCAATCACCGTATTGCCTGCGCTGATTGCAATCTTTAAGCCGAAGTTCGCCTTGAAACCGATTGTGTTTAAATAGGAATAATCCCCCTCACCTCAATCCTCTCCCCAAAGGGGAGAGGAAGTTTGGAAGATGAAATGCTTATTTATTCCCTCTCCCCTTTGGGGAGAGGGTTAGGGTGAGGGTGAAATTAAAAGGGAGGGTCGTATGAAAAGAATTAGTTTTGCAGTTTTGGCGATAGTTATGTTTTTTAGTCTTTCAGGGGCATCCTTCGGCGGGGATTTATCGCCAAAGGATATAATGACGAAGAATTTTTTTGTCAACAGAGTTAAAGATTCAAAATCCGAAACCACAATGACCCTCATCAATGAGAGCGGGCAAAAAAGGGTCCGGCAGTCAACAGGCGTATCAAAGCTTCAGAAGAACGGCATCGATAATATGAGGCTCGTAAAGTTTCTATCTCCTGCCGATGTGAAAGGGACATCCACCTTAATGGTCGAGCATTCCGATGCCGACGATGATATGTGGATTTATCTCCCTGCATTAAAAAAGGTCAGGAGGCTTGTATCGTCCAACAAGAGCGACAGCTTTGTAGGCTCGGATTTCTCTTACGGAGATGTCATCGGATATAAAGTTCAGGACTTTAACCATACCCTAATGGGAAGCGAAATAGTAGATGGTTTTGACTGCTACATCATGGAATCTGTCCCTGTGAACGATAAGATAAAACAGGATAACGGACTGAGCAAACGGAAGGGATGGATAAGAAAGGATAACTTCGTTACCATCAAAGGGGAGACCTATGACCTATCAGGTCAGCTTTATAAGGTCTTCAGGGCTTCGGATGTCCAATTAGTGGATAAAGAAAATAACAAATGGCAGCCGATGATGCTGGAGATGAGCAATGTTCAGGTAAATCACAAGACAATCTTGAATTTTAACAATTACAAAGTGAATACAGGGGTTGATGATGGGTATTTCTCGCAGAGGAATCTGGAGAGGGAGTAACTTTAAAAGGAGTAATCGGCAGGCAGGAAAACTCCCCAAGCGGAGCGAGGGGGAGAATAATTGAGCTGTGCGACAGGCTATTGCCTGTCCGCACGGGTGACTTGTTAGGTGTTTTCTAATTTGTGCTACCCAATGGGCTTGCACTCTATTATATTGAAAACAAACTCCTCTTAATTTTTCACCCCCTTTTGTGCAAAATCTCTACTTAACGCTGCCAAAACCTCTCGTCCTGATAACAATGGAGGTTTCATACTGCCACTTCATAAACTTTATGACTCTCATCTTCCACTAACTCTTCATCTGGTTCTAAATATAACTCTATTGCTTCCCGAATATTTTTTAGTGCTTCTTCCTCTGTTTTCCCCTGACTCCAACAACTTTTTAATGATGGACAATGTGTTACAAAATAACCATCTTCACCTTTCTCTATTGTTACTTTTATTTTCATTCTCCATACCTCCTGACAGATTTATTAATAACCTATCATTTTTTGTGGATTTTTGCAATACTTCAATCTTCCGTGCACTCAATTTTTCCACCTAATG
>CAYMMR010000250.1:0-4266 GCA_964391545.1 uncultured Nitrospinota bacterium
CTACGGTGTATAACTGTGATTGGGTTGCCGATGATTTGCCTTCAATCTTCGGTAAACTCGGAACAGCCGCTATAGATGGGCTTAAAAAAATTGCAAATGACATAACTTCAGATTGGTATACAAGGGCGATTGCAATGGAAGGACTTGCTGCTGTTACAATTTATCATCCGGAGGCTGAAACGGATATATTTCAATTTATCCATTCTATCCTGATGGATAGCGGCGAAGACCGGGACGCGAAGCAGACTGCAGGAAATATACTCACGGATTTTATCAGAAGCGAATACAAAGACGACCTTCTCAAATTCGGCAGAGAGGAGATGGAATTGAAGGAGAAGGACTTTAATTATACCCCCGCCTTTGATGAAAATGATGTAGAGGAATATTTTTCTAAAAGAGAGAAATATCTCTGGACATATACAAAGGACTGGTTATCTTTCTATAAGGCCAATGAAATAGCCAAACGGCAGGAACGATGGAAAAAAGAAAGGTTGGAGCAGCTTATCGCTGCTGTGCCTAAAATAGGCCGTAATTCTCCATGCCCCTGCGGAAGCGGGAAGAAGTATAAGAAGTGCTGTATGGGAAAGGAAACTTTACATTGATGCAAATTTGGTGATACAATATCAATACAATGTATATATTTTTGGAGGTGAATTATGACTAAGACGCTTGTTTCACATGGGAACAGTGCAGCATTGATAATTGACAAGCCGATACTTGATATTCTAAAAGTGGATATGAACACCCCCCTTGAAATCACTACAGACGGTGAAAATTTAATCATTTCACCGGTTAAGGGAAAAAGCAGGGAGAAGCGATTTAAAGAGGCTCTGATGAATGTAAATAAGCGGCATGGTAAAACCCTTAAAAGACTGGCGGAGTAGTAGATGAAAGAATTTCTTTTCCTTACCCTTGCGGAGGCGGTTGAAATCCACTCCGACCAAATCAAACGTTATGGCGGTTCGCAGGGTATAAGAGACATGAACCTCCTTTCCTCCGCAATAGCAATGCCTCACGCCTCATTTCATGGTGAATTTCTTCATAATAATATCTACGAGATGGCTGCCGCGTATGCTTTTCATATTTCAAAAAACCATCCGTTCGTTGATGGAAATAAGAGGACTGCACTTGCATCAACTCTGGTATTTTTGGAGTTGAACGGTATAAATATTTCTGACCCAAAAGGAAGACTCTATGAAGATATGCTCGGCCTTACAGAAGGAAAACTCAAAAAGGATGAGTTCGCAGAAATATTGAAGATGCTGCATAACAAACCCTGACTTTATCTGAATAATTATGGATGATGCTATTGCCAATATCCGCTTCACAGGCACGCAGGTTAATTATTACTTCCTCTGTAAGAAGAAGCTCTGGTATTTTTGCCATGATATTCAGATGGAGAAGAACAGCGATGCGGTTTATTTGGGCAAGCTGATTCACGAGACCTCTTATGAGCGGGAGAAAAAAGAGATTGATATTGACGATACGATAAAGATAGATTTTATCGGCAAGGACAGGGTTATCCATGAGGTAAAGAAGTCGGATAAGGTGGAGGAGCCTCATATCTGGCAGTTGAAGTATTATATATGGTATCTGAAGCAAAAGGGTGTTGAAGGTGTTACGGGAAAGATAAATTATCCGAAACTCAGAAAGACAATGGATGTGTTTCTAGAGGCAGGGGATGATGAAAGGATAGAGGAGATATTGAAGGGGATAGATGAGATTGAGACCGCCGATTTACCGCCGCCTGTGGAGAGGATAAAGATTTGCAGGAGCTGCAGTTATAATGATATTTGCTGGATTTAACAGGGATAGACAAGAGGAAGACAGGGAAAATTCTTTTTTTAACAGGGATGGACAGGATAGACAGGATAAACAAAATAAAACAGATCCATTAAAAAGGCATCTTGTGTATCCATGTTAATTAATTCTTTTTTAACAGAGATAGACAGGATTAACAGGATAATGCGATGATACATGAAAAATTAACAGAGAAGATTCTTGAGGCATGTTTTGAGGTCAGTAATGAGCTTGGTGCTGGATTTTTAGAATCTGTATATGAAAAAGCATTGCTAATTGTTTTAAAGGAAAAAGGGCTAAAGGCAGAAAATCAGGCGCCTCTATCTGTTAAGTTTAGAGGAAAATCGGTTGGGGATTTTTTTGCAGATATACTGGTGGAAGGTGCTGTCATTCTGGAACTCAAGGCTGTATCAAAACTGTCACCCGAACATAGTGCCCAGTTAATCAATTATCTCAAGGCAACAGGCATAGATGTCGGCTTGCTGATTAACTTCGGAAATCCGAAACTTGAATATCGTAGATTGCATAGATAGGATTTATTTTACAAGGATAGACAGAACTTGTCCTGAGCGAAGTCGAAGGAATGGACAGGATAAAAGAAAGAAAGATTTTTAAAAATATCCTGTTCATCCTGTGCATCCCTGTGAATATATATGAAACAAAATTATTACATCTTTAATAACGGCAGGTTGAAAAGGCAGGAGAATACCATCTTCTTTGAGAAGGAGGACGGCACGAAAGCTGTCATCCCTATCGAGAATACAGAGGCGATTTATGCCCTCGGAGAGCTTGATTTTAATACGAAGCTCTTTAATTATCTTGCACAGAAGGGCACCCCTGTTCATGTCTTCAATTACTACGGCTTTTATTCGGGAACTTATTATCCGAGGGAAACTTTGAACTCCGGACAGCTTCTCGTGAAACAGGTTAATCATTATACCTCTCAGAAAAAGAGGATGGCTCTGGCAAGGGTATTTGTGGATGCAGCGAGTTTCAATATTCTAAAGAATCTGCGGTATTACAATAATAGGGGGAAGCCGCTGGATGAGTATATAAATGCAATAGAGGGATTCAGGACACAGATGGAAAAGGCGGAGGCAGTAGATGAATTAATGGGGCTTGAGGGGAATATCAGAAATACTTATTACAAGGCGTGGCACATTATTATCGAGCAGGAGATAGAGTTTGAGCGAAGGGTTAAACAGCCGCCGGATAATATGATAAATGCTCTTATATCGTATCTGAACAGTATGGTCTATACGACATGCCTGAGCGAGATATATCATACGCAATTAAGCCCGCTTATCTCTTACTTGCATGAGCCTGGCGACAGGCGGTTTTCTTTAAGCCTCGATTTGGCTGAAGTCTTCAAGCCTATTTTAAGCGACAGGATAATATTTACGCTTTTAAATCGCCGGCAGATAGATGAAAAAGACTTTATGAGAGAGGTCAATCTGTGCTATCTTAATGAGAAAGGGAGAAAGACGGTTGTAAAAGAATATGACGAGAGATTGAAGACCGTCATCACCCACAAGAAGATTGAAAAACAGGTGTCTTACAGATATTTGATACGGCTTGAATGTTATAAATTGGTCAAGCACCTGATTGGCGAGCAGGAGTATGAGGGGTTTAAGATATGGTGGTAACATTAACAGGGAAGGACAGGAAAAATACAGATTTTTTTACAGGGATAGACAGAGCTTGTCCTGAGCGAAGTCGAAGGAATGGACAGGATAAAGGAGATAAAGAAGACTTTTTAAAAACATCCTGTTCATCCTGTGCATCCTTGTTAATTAATTCTTTTATCTTGTTAATTCTGTGCATCCCTGTTTGAATTACTATGTATGTTATTGCGGTTTATGATGTTGACCAGAAAAGATGCGGGAAGATGCTGAAGCTCTGCAGGGCGCATTTGCATCATATACAGAACTCTGTTTTTGAAGGGGAGATTACAGAGGCAAAACTGGAGGCGCTGAAGATAAAGGCAAGAAAGATAATGAACGAGGAGGACGGCGATTCACTCATTCTCTTTAAGTCAAGAAATGAAAAATGGCTCGATAAAGAGATAGTCGGAGCTGATAAGAGACCGGTGGATAATATACTTTAGCAGATTGTGAGGTTTACGAGGTATCTGTCAACATGGGGGAAAATAATTCATATATGGTGTTGAGAAAAATGATTTGACAGGTTAAGGAAAGAAATTTATCATTAAAAACAAGAGATTGGTTTACCATGTCAACCCATTGGCTTTTTTGCATAATTGGAGGTAGACGAAAAATAAGGCGATTTATGAGCATTGAAGAGGAAGTAAGGTATTGTATCTATTGCAAAACAGAAAGGGATTTCATTGAGCCTATAAGGAATTGAAACGCAGGTGTGGCAAGTATTTATTGCAATCGCTTGCCCATTTCATTGAGCCTATAAGGAATTGAAACCGGTCGAGCTTGTAGATAATTTTATCTACAC
>CAYMMR010000251.1:0-4266 GCA_964391545.1 uncultured Nitrospinota bacterium
GAAGGCATGAAAAAATATTCCTGTATTCCTGATTTCCTAAGAAAATTAGGTTTTTGTTCATGTATAGGAAATTATAAAATTTTTTTGACACTGATGGACACTGATTTTTTATGATTTTTACTGTTTTTTTATCTGTGCAAATCATAATTTATCTGTGTCTAAATTTTTCTTTTTTGTTCATAAAATCTTCCCCGGGTTCATTATATTATCCGGGTCGAAGACCTTTTTTATCTTTTTTGTCACCTCGATACCTGTAACTCCGAGTTCATCCTTTATATATTTACTCTTTGCGATACCTATTCCATGCTCTCCCGAGATTGTCCCTCCAAGCTCCAACGTTGCCTTAAATATTTCCGAAACAGCCTCATCCGCCCTTTTCATCTCTTCTTCGTTTCTCCTGTCAGTCATTATATTTACATGGAGATTTCCATCCCCTGCATGGCCGAAGTTTACGATATTAAGCCGGTATTTTTCTGCTATTTGTTTTAATCTTCCGATAATATCGGGGACTTTGCTTCTCGGCACTGTTATATCTTCGTTTATCTTTGTCGGCGAGATATGCCCGAGCGCTGGAGATATTGCCCTCCTTGCCTTCCAGAGAGACTCTCTCTCTGCCTCGTTCATTGCGATTTTTACATCTTTAGCCCCTGTGCTGCCGCATATATCTCCTATTTTTTTAATCTGTTTATCTGTTGAAATTTCATCTCCGTCTACTTCTATTAACAGGAGCGCCTCTGCATCTGTCGGGAGTCCTGTGCGAAGGTAATCCTCAACACACCTTACGGCAGATTGGTCCATAAATTCGAGCGAAGACGGAAGTATCCTCGATGCAAGTATCCTCGATACCGTCATCGAGGCATCATCTATTTTTGGAAAAATTGCCAATGCCGTCCTTATTTTTTCGGGAAGCGGGAGGAGCTTTAAGATAAGCCTTGTTATTACGCCGAGCGTGCCTTCGGAGCCTACAATCAGTTTTGTAAGGTCATATCCAACTACGCCCTTTGCAGTTCTGACGCCTGCATGGAGTATCTCGCCATCCGGCAAAACTGCATCCAATCCAAGTATATAATCTTTCGTTACTCCGTATTTAACTGCCCTGGGTCCACCTGCGCATGTAGCTGCGTTTCCGCCTATAGTGCAGATTTTAAGGCTTGCAGGGTCAGGAGGATAGAAGAGTCCTCTATTTTCCACTTCTTGCTGGAGGTTGTATGTAACCATACCGGGCTCGACAACCGCAATCATGTTTTCCTCATCCAGTTCAATCAGACGGTTCATATCCGTCATTACCAGAGCGATGCCGCCGTTTATAGGTATCGAGCCGCCCGCAAATCCGGAGCCTGCGCCCCTCGGCACAACCGGTATCTTTTCCTGACCGGCAATCTTTACGATTGCCGATACCTCGTCTGTAGTTTTTGGTTTAATAATAACATCGGGCTTACCCAGAGATTTGCTTCGCTCACCCCATGTTTTTCCTGTGGCATCGTAGGAGTAGCATATCCTGTCTTCCTCTGAGAGCAATACCCTTTCTTTGCCGGCAATGTCCGTGAGTTTTTTAAGTATTTCCTTTTTCATCTTAAAATATTTTTATCCGCAGATTACGCAGATTGTCGCAGATTTTTTAACCCCCCTTTCATCCCCCCTTTATTAAAGGGGGGAAAGAGGGGGGGTATCTGTGTAATCTGCGTAATCTGCGGATAAATCAGTTTTTTCTTCTTTCAGTATAATAAACAATTGACTCCCTTTCAATTTTAATATAAAAGTAAATACGACCATCTAACCCCTCCCTCTCCCTTTTGGGGAGAGGGATAGGGTGAGGGGCTAATTTCAGAAAATCGAAGGGTCTTTTTTATGCCGCTTTCCATATACAATACGCTTACCAAAAAGAAAGAGCCGTTTACACCCATTAAGGAAGGCGAAGTGGGGATGTATGTCTGCGGTGTTACAGTCTACGACCTCTGCCATATAGGGCATGCAAGGGCTGCGATTGTCTTCGATGTCATATACAGGTATCTAAAGTATCTTGGCTTTAAAGTTACATATATCAGAAATTTTACGGATGTAGACGACAAGATTATAAAAAGGGCTAACGAGGAAGGGGTATCTTCGGAAGCAATAGCAGGGAGATATATAAAAGAGTTTTATACGGATATGGATGCCCTTGCAGTAGAAAGACCTGCCTGCGAGCCGAAAGCTACGGAACATATCCCTGAAATGATAGAGATGATAAAGAGGCTTATTGAAAGGGGATATGCCTATCGATCCAACGGAGATGTCTTCTATTCTGTAAGGAAATTTAATGAATATGGAAGGCTGTCGGGCAAAAATACGGATGAGCTTTTAAGCGGCGCAAGGGTGGAGGTGGATGATAAAAAGAGAGACCCCCTCGATTTTGCCTTATGGAAGGCGAGCAAGCCAGGAGAGCCTTGGTGGGAGAGTCCATGGGGAAAGGGGAGGCCCGGCTGGCATATAGAATGCTCTGCCATGGGACAGAAGTATCTCGGCCAGTGTTTCGATATTCACGGAGGCGGGAAGGATTTAGTATTTCCTCACCATGAAAACGAGATAGCCCAATCATACTCAGCCTCGGGGATACCGCCTGTTCATTATTGGATTCACAACGGTTTTGTCAATATTAATAAGGAGAAGATGTCGAAGTCTCTGGGGAATTTCTTTACTATAAAAGATGTATTAAAAAAATTTAATCCTGAGGTTATAAGATTTTTTCTCCTATCGAGTCATTATAGGAGCCCTATAGATTTTTCCGACCGGAATCTGAATGAGGCAAAGATTAATTTAGACCGTTTTTATGATTTGTTTTTGTTTGCCGAAAAGACCCCCTCACCTCAATCATCTCCCCGGAGGGGAGAGGAAGGGGAAGCAAAAGCTATTCCCTCTCCCCCTATGGGAGAGGGTCAGGGGGACAACCCCCCAACCCCCTCCCCGATTAATGCCTTCGGGGACATGTTTATTAAGGGGGATTATGATGAATTAATACAAAAGTTTGAGAGTGCGATGAACGATGATTTTAACACTGCGCAGGTTTTAGGGTATTTGAATACTGAATTGCACAGATTGAATGGGATAAGAAACAGCAGTTCGGAGTTCGGAGTTCGGAGTTCGGAGTTTTTTAAGGGAGTAGCGAGCCTTAAAAAGATAGGAGATGTGCTTGGACTATTTAATCAAAAACCTGCGATATATTTTGAAAAGGAAAAGGCGGCAGGGATTCAATCAATCGGTATAACCGAGGATGAAATCTGCAAGCTTATAGCCGAAAGGGAGAAGGCAAGAAAAGAAAAAAGATGGTCTGATGCCGATAATATAAGGAATGAATTGAGCCGAAAGGGCATTATTATCGAAGATACACCGCAAGGGACGAAGTGGAAAATAAAGTAAACAGCAGAAAGTAAGCAGTAAGCAGAAGACAGACTATCATAGTGTTATGATTTTTAACTCCAAACTCCAAACTCCAAACTCCGAACTTATTTACGGCATCAACCCTGTCCTCGAGGCATTGAGGTCGGAGAAGAGAAGCTTCATTAAAATACTTATAGCTGCCGGAAGGAGCAGGAAGGGGATTGATGAAATAGAATCTCTGGCAAAATCGAAAGGAATCAAGGTAGAGATAACTCCCGACTCCGACCCTGAATTAAGTTCAGGGCTAACTCATAACTCGCAGGGTGTTGCAGCAGTCGTGTTGAAAAAGGGCGAAATCGGACTCGATGAGCTTATTAAAGAATTATATAAAGAGGATAGTAAACCTGTAATTGTGATCCTGGATGGGATTGAAGACCCGGGCAATCTTGGGGCGATAATAAGGTCTGCAGAAGCGCTTGGCATCGGCGGTATAATAATTCCAAAGGACAGGGCGGCAGGACTGACTCCTGTAGTAGTAAAAAGGTCTGCCGGGGCAATAGAGCATATACCGGTTGTCAGGGTTACCAATATTTCCAATACTATCGAAGAGTTAAAAGAAAAAGGTTTCTGGATTATAGGGGTTGAAGCAGGGACAGAGAAAGATTGCTTTTCTCTGTCATACAACGATCCTATAGCAGTGGTATTTGGCGGCGAATCAAAGGGGATGCGGAGATTGACAAGGGAAAAGTGCGATTTTATGGTCTCGATACCGATGAAGGGGAAAATATCTTCCCTTAATGTTTCTGCAGCCTGCGCCATTATCTTCTACGAAATACTAAGACAGAGAATATTTAAACCCTAACCCGAATAAATCGGAAAAGGTCATAACAGCGAAGAAACTTTCCTTTCACT
>CAYMMR010000252.1:0-4201 GCA_964391545.1 uncultured Nitrospinota bacterium
AAATATACCAGTACATAAACACGCAGATGTAGCGTTGACAGCTATATATGGCATTTGACATATACCACCAATCCCGAGCTTATATCAAAGACAAAGATATTGGAGAAAGGCGATTTATATCCTTTTACTCCATTTATTATACGAAGCGATATTTCTATAAATTTAAAGAAAAAAATAAAGGATATATTTTTAAATATGGACAAAGACGACGAGGGAAAAGAGATTTTAAGAAGGTTTATAATAGATAAATTCGTCGAGGCCGATGACAGTTTTTATGACCCCATCCGCAAGATGATGAAATTCGTTGAAAAAAACAGAAGGCAGAAGCAGGAAGCCGGAAGCCTGAATATAAAGTGATTCAGTTTCTACTCAGAACCCTATTATATGAATCCCTTAAAAAAAATCACAGGCGGTTTAAGCCTTTGGTATAAACTCTCCATAACCATATCCTTCATCGTCTTTTTTGTCGCCTTCTCCATAAGCCTGTTCATATTAAGACAGGAATGGCTCACCCTCGAAGACGAATTAAAGCAGAGAGGCATCAATATTGCACAAAATCTCTCTTATCTGGGCACATATCCTCTGCTGCACGAAGATATATGGACACTGTATAAACTGACAAGCGAACTGGTGAAGGGAAATCGGATGACAGAAGACAGAGGACAGATAACAGCGCCTGAAAATGTAGTGGTATACGCAATGGTTTTAAAAAAGGATGGAACATTGCTGGCACATTCAAATCCATTAAAATTCGAAATTGGCAAACCGCTGCCGGGAACCGCCATAAACGAGAATGCCATAAAATCGGATAAACCTATCATTCAGGCAATAAATAATCCGGGTGAAATAGAGATCTACGATATAACTATTCCAATAATTCTGGATAAACAGAAAATAGGGATTGCGAGGGTCGGTATAAGCGAAAAGCAATTAGTCAGGACAATAGCAGAGGTAAGAAAAAAGGTATTCTTTATAACATCGGCGCTTGTTATAGCAGGCATAATGGTAGGATTTATTATCGCAAGGAGGATAACTAACTCTCTGGAAAAATTAAGGGTTTCTGCCCGTGCAGTGGGACAGGGCAGATTCGAAGAAACAATACCTATCGAGAAGATTAGAGGCGCAGAAATAATAGAGCTTGCAGATACATTCAATCTAATGATAAAAAACATCAAAGAAAAAATCGGGGAGATAGATAAAACAAAAGAGAAATTAAGAGAGGAAAGGGACAAACTCGATAAAATCCTCGACAATATGGGCGCAGGCTTATTCGTAATAGACAAAAACAGGCGGATAATATGGGCAAACAGCATCATAGAGGGATGGTTCGGAAACATAAATCCCGTTTACGATACATTCTGTTATCAAAAAATAAACAACAATGTCGTATGCAATGACTGCGAGATGTCATACATTATAACGGGCGGCTCGGTAAAACATTATATAAAGGCCAGGAGGACAAGGGACGGGGCGGATAGATATTTTCAGATACATCTGGCGCCGATAAGGGATGAAAAAGGCGACATCATACAAGTGCTGGAGCTTTCACAGGATATTACGGAAAAGATAAGGCTCGAAAAAAGGCTTGTCCACTCGGAAAAGCTTGCCTCTATCGGCGAGATTGCCGCCAGCGTAGCCCACGAGATCAGAAACCCCCTCGGCTCGATTGTAACCGCTTTAACGCTCCTGCATTCCCCTTCGCACTCCGGCGGAACCGAAACAGAAAAGGACAAGCTCCTCGATGTGATAAAAAAAGAGACTAAGAGACTGAATGCAATGCTGACGGATTTCCTCAACTTCGCCAAGCCTAAAGAGCCTGCGCTCTCCCCGAATAATATAAACGATATTATCGGGGATACATTAAATATACTTAAGCACAGCAGCCTGCTGAAAGACGGTATTTCAGTAAAAAAGAAGCTTCAAAAAGATATGATAAAGATACCGCTCGATTATGACCAGATTAAGCAGGTGATATGGAATATAACCCTAAATGCAGTTCAGGCGGTGAACGGAAATGGAGAGCTAATAATAGTATCAAAACATATACAGAGTCGGGAGTCAAAAAATAATGGATTTATTCAAGTATCGATTAGCGATAACGGCTGCGGCATACCGCAGGATAAATTAAATAAGATTTTTGAGCCGTTTTATACAACCAAAGAAGGCGGAACAGGACTCGGTTTATCCATAGCAAACAGGATCGTCGAAGGGCATGGGGGACATATCGAAATCGAGAGCAAAAACGGCTCGGGAACCGCGTTTATAATAAATCTGCCGTACCCCTCACCCCTCCCTCTCCCCTAAGGGGAGAGGAGTAAGGTGAGGGGTTATTTCTATGAATTTCTTGACAAAAGGAATAAAGAGAAAAATCGTCCTGTCCATGATTATAGTGGGAATTATTCCCGGAACAATGGCTATCGTGCTGACATATTTAGGCAGCACAAGGGCGTTGAAAAATTCTATCGGGATAAATTTTCAAGAAATGGCGAGGGAGGCGTCCGATAGAATAGCCATGACAATCGGCGAGGAAATAAAAAGGGGAGAAGAAATCGCATCCGTTATTACAGCCTTCGATAATAATGAAAAAAAAATTACCGCCTATCTCGACAGCGTTGTCGAAAGGAACCGTCAGAAATATGTCCATATTCTTTTAACCGAATCCCGAACCCCGAACCCCGAATCCCGAACCCCGAATATCGGCGAGCCCTATTTCAATAAAGAAACTTCCAATTATTCTATGAACATCTCGATACCCATACCCCCCCCACTCGTTCCCATGCTCCGCGTGGGAAAGGGGGGAGAGGGGAGATTAGGACTGCTGAACATAACTCTCAATATCGAAGAGCTTTTCAAAGTCATAACAGATATTCGCATCGGCGAGACAGGACATGCAAATCTCATTACCTCCGACAAAACAGTGCTGATATGCCCCTTATATCCGCCTATGAGCCATACGATTAATGACCCCTTATTAAAAACCATTGCTGCTGCAAAATCAGGGTGGGTTATAGCAGATGACGATGCACATGGAGGGGAAAAATCCATTGTAGGATTTGCACAGGTAAAGATGCCTCCAAGCGCCGGAGAAGATAGCTTTGGCGGTAAAATGTGGTATATATTTGTAAGACAGCATCCTGATGAGACTTACGCGCCCATATACAAACTGCTCTGGAAAATATCCATAGCCGGCGCGGCTTTAATCGCCGTTCTCTCTCTCCTCGGAATAACTGCCGCAAACAAAATAATAAATCCTGTATTGGATCTGAAAAAAGAGGCGGAATTAATCGGCGATGGCAATTTAGACCACCGTTTGCGAATCGAAACAGGCGATGAGATAGAAGACCTTTCAAAGGCTTTTAACAAGATGGCTGATGATTTAAAGCAAAAAATCGAAGATATAAAAAGGGTCGAGAGATTGGCGTCCGTCGGCGAGATGGCGGCAGAGGCAGCGGACAGGATAAGAAATCCGCTGGCGTCAATCCTGACGGCAATTGACCTCTTGAACTCTTCGAACGGGGCTTTGACGGAGGAAGAAAAAAAATCGCTGGTCGAGGTCTTAAAGAAGGAAACCAGAAGACTTGACAATATATTAAAGGATTTTATAAGCTTTGCAATACCGGAGACAGTAAGAAAGATAGGTTAAGAGGCAAAAAGGTGAAAAGGTAAAGAGGTTAAACCTTTTTGCCTTTTAGCCTTTTGACCTTTTAACCTTTTTACTTTTTTTATGTCAGAAAACAATTCATCTTCCATACTGATTATCGATGACGAAGCTTCCATGAGGGTTACCCTATCCATACTATTAAAACGCAATGGATTTAATGTAACCGAAGCTGAAAACGGAAAGACGGCATTGGAGATTATAAACAATAATCTTTTTGATTTAATTATAACCGATTTAAAAATCGGCGATATAAGCGGAATGGAAATCATACAATCCGCCAAGAACAGCAACCCGGCCGCCGAGATATTGGTCATTACCGCGTATGGAACTATCGAGTCGGCCGTAGAGGCAATGAGGCTCGGCGCATTCGATTATATCGTGAAACCCTTCGAGAGCAGCCAGATACTGATTACTATTAAAAAGGCTCTGGAGAGAAAGAGGCTCATAAACGAGGTCAAGTATTTAAGAAATGAGATTAATAAAAGATTCGGCATAGACAGTATCGTTGGAAAAAGTCCTGAAATCCGGAAAGTCCTCGAG
>CAYMMR010000253.1:0-4191 GCA_964391545.1 uncultured Nitrospinota bacterium
ATGATGCGGTCTTTTTTTGACCTGTTCTATAGCATTCATAATTGCTTCTTCAATCTTAGAATCTTCAATCTGCCAGTTTCGTTCTCCGGAAAGAGTCGCCAATGTCAGCGATTGTTTGTAGCGTGCCGGAAGATAATTTAACGAAAGGGCGTATATGTCTTCTGCGCAGAGACGGCATCTGCATAATTGCCTGTCCTTTTGGAAGACTTCGTTTATTTTCTTTATAATCGTCTGTTCGTTATCGTTCCTTATATCTTCGACAGAATGTCCTATGATTAAGTATTTATTATCCATTCACACCCCTTTTTATCCTATAAATCTTTTAATTGCATATATAAGCTCATCCTTATTCATCTTTGTGAGATACTCGTCAACCCCTGCCTCCAATCCCATAAGCCTGTCTTCCTCGCCGTCTCTGCTTGTCAGCATAACAACAGGCATTCCTGGGTTTATTTTTTTTATATTCTTCGTAAGTTCGTATCCGTTCATCTTCGGCATTTCGAGGTCTGTCAGGACGAGGCTTACCCCTGCAAGTTTTTTTAATCCCTCCTCGCCGTCTTCTGCATAAATAACATCATATCCTGCCTCCTGAACGACTTTGCCCTGAATAGAGCGGTGTGTCGAGGAATCATCGACAAGCAGTATAGTTTTCTTGCTTTTGTATACATCTGCAGCGTCAAAGACTTTTCCAGCCTCCGACCCTTCGACTTTGCTCAGGGCAAGTTTAATCGCAGGCGAGGGAATATTTCGCTCGAAGTTTTCGGAATAAATATTTTCGATTATCATTTTATCGTTTAATATAAGGGTTACCCTGTTATCTATTATCACCGACCTTAAAACCCCTGTATTCGTGAAAGAATCCGTAGTCCCGGATTGCTTTATCCATTTAAGCCCGTGCATCCTGTTCGTAATCAATCCGCCTCTCCTCCCGCCTTCGGATACGATAAGCATATAAACGGACTGAAATTGCCGCACAGGCGGATATTTGGTCAAATAATAAAGCCTTGTTACAGGAAGGGCTTCGTTATAATATTTAACGACTTCTTTGTTGCCGACATGCTCTATTTCTCCTGCAGATATTAATTCGACCTTTTTAATAAGTTTAAGGGGGATTGCGTATTGCTCCGCCATTCCGTCATCAACTATAAGAGCCTTATAGCCCTCTTCTTCCTCTCCCTTTACCTCTCCCTTTACCTCTCCCTCTGCCTGTTTTACCCTATTCTGTGTGGCAAGTTTTACGATCGATTCGACATCGAGTATCAATGTAACCGTTCCATCCCCGAGGATTGTAGCGCCTGAGATATGCGGCGGGGTGTATATGTCTTTCAGGCAGGTTAATGATTTGACAACTACCTCCTCTTTGCCAAGCCTTTCATCAACTACAAGCCCTATTCTCTCATATCCCAATTGCAATACTATTATGGATAATCCTTCGACAGGCTCAGGATGATCATGGTGATCTTGTCGAACCACTGCCGACTGATTAATCTCGAAGACATTTGCCAGTCTCAATATCGGCAGAACCTCATCCCTTAATCGCATAACCTCCTGTCCTCTTATTGTGGTAATCTCCGAGTCGGAAATCTCAAGGGTTTCCTTTATGGAAATAAGAGGGATTGCGAGTTTCTGGCCTCCAAGATTGCAAAGAAGGGTCTGCAATATTGCGAGGGTCAACGGTATAAGCAGGCGGACTGTGCTCCCCTTTCCTACTATAGAATCGACCTCTATGATTCCTTTAAGGCTCTCGACATTCGTCTTAACAACATCCATTCCAACGCCCCTGCCGGATACATTGCTGATTTTCTCGGCAGTGCTGAAACCCGGGGCGAATATCAGCTTCAACGCCTCCTTATCCGGCATGGAATCCGCCTCCGCGCGCCCGATTATTCCCTTTTCTACAGCCTTGTTTTTAATGATAACAGGGTCAATTCCTTTTCCGTCGTCCTTGATTTCTATAACGACATATCCCCCCTCATGATAAGAATTTAAGGATACCGTCCCTCTCCTGTTTTTACCTTTATTGATTCTATCTTGCGGAGACTCGATGCCGTGGTCAAGGGAATTTCTGACAAGATGAACCATCGGGTCGCCCAGACCTTCGAGGATGTTTTTATCTATCTCCGTATCGCCGCCCGATATAAGGAGGTCAACCTCTTTCCCGAGCATACGGCTTAAATCCCTTACCACTCTCGTAAATTTGTCGAATAGCGTTGATACAGGAAGCATACGGGTTTTCATTACTGCTATCTGTATATCTGCGGTAAGAAGGTCAAGCTGGTTTGCAGATGCCGAAAGCTCGGTAGTAACAGCTTCATCCTGCGGGTATTTCGATGCGATATTCTTTGCCAGCAAAACCTGACGGTTTCTCGAAAGGACAAGCTCTCCTGCAAGATTCATAAGCGCATCCAATTTATCGACATCTATTCTAATCGTGCTGGAGCTGATTTTAACCTGCGGCGCAGCAGAAGAAGGTAGAGGCTGGAGGCTGGAGGCTTGGGGCTGGGGGCTTGGGACTGAAGGCAACGGGTGAGGTAGTGGTTCTTTGCCCATTGACCCCTCACCCCCCGATAAAGACTTCGGGGGCAGGCTCTGACCCTCTCCCCTATGGGGAGAGGTAAGTGGTGGAGAAGATACTGCACTTTTTGCTTCCTCTCCCCTTGCCTCTCTCTCCCTCTCCCTTTGGGAGAGGGTTGGGGTGAGGGTTGGCGAGGGTGTGGTTTTCCCCTCAAGTATAGCAGAAAGATTCTCTATCGCAGCCGTAACATCCGTTCTTTCCTTTCCATCGGTTTCTACTTCATGAAGCAACTTTTTTAAAATATCTCCTGCCGTAAGTATTGCATCGTTTATCTCCGGATTTAATACCATTTCTTTATTTCTGAGCTTATTCAACAGGTCTTCGGCTCTATGGGATAATCTTTGCATCCTCTCAAAATTCAAAAATCCTGCAGAGCCTTTTATGGTATGCATTACCCTGAAGACCTTATTTAAAAGCTCCTCATTTTTAGGATCGCTCTCGAGGGCAACGAGAGAGGAATCAATCTCATCGAGATTCTCTTTCACCTCGGCTGCAAAATCCTTGATAAGACTCTGCATCTCGGGGTCTAATGATGAAGGGGATTGGGGACCGGGGGCTGGAGGCCGGGAAGAAATAGAGTTGTCATTCTGAGGGAGCGAAACGACCGAAGAATCCCCTTGCAATTCCGGAGCTTCCGATTTAAAAAATCCCTTTAATATATCTTCCTTTTCCTTAAACGGGTCGGTTCCTATGGATGATTTCTTCTTTTTACTCATTAATTACCCTCTTAACTAATTTCTCATAGTCTTCTGCCCCGGAGGACTGAGGGGCATAAGAGAATATGTCCCGATGATAGCTGACAGATTCGGAGAGCCTTACGCTTATCCTTATGGGACTTGAAACAAGACCGGGAAAATATTTATCGAGATTTGAAACAACTTCCGAGCTTTTTCTGTTCCTTTTATCATAGAATGTCGGTATAACCATTGTTACTTTAATCTCGTGTGATAACAATTCCCGTGCCATTTTTAAGTTTTCAAGAAGCTCCTTTGCCCCGACCATCGAAAGATATTCCATAGAGACAGGAATAAAAACCTCAGAGGCGTAAATAAGGGAATTTAAGGATAGAAGGCTTAAAGATGGAGCGCAGTCGAGTATGGCATAGTCATAGTCTGCGATTTTAGAAAGTGATTCCTTCAGGACGGATTCTCTCTGTGGTCTTCCCGCCAGCAATATCTCAGCCTGCACAAGAGATCTGTTCGATGGTATTAAATCGAGGTTATCCATTATAGGATATATGCACCCTTCGAGACCAAAGCCGTTGGTCAATACATGGTAGAGGGTCTTGCCTTCGGGAACATTAAACCAGACCCCAAGACTTCCCTGCGGGTCAGTGTCAATCAATATGACTTTCTTACCTTTTCTGGCAAGCCCTACTCCAAGATTGGCAGCCGTAGTTGTCTTTCCCGTTCCCCCTTTTTGATTTATAATCGCAATCTTTCTCATAAAGTAAATAGTTCATAAAGGTTATAAAGTAGAAAGTTCATAAAGTAAATTCAACAACTTTATGAACTTTATAACTTTCTACTTTTCTTTCTCTTATGAAACCTCAGCCTCTTTAGCCTCTCTCTTTAGCTTAAACCGATTCACCAATTCCTGCAGATTTGTAGCAAGTT
>CAYMMR010000254.1:0-4167 GCA_964391545.1 uncultured Nitrospinota bacterium
GATTGTTATCTCCTGTCTTTCCGATATTCCGTAAACAAGCTCCGCAAATGGAATATGCCATTCGATAATATCTTTCTTCTGGTGAGTTATACCTACGAATAATTCGAGATGGTTCTTGTCTGCAACCGGCACATCGCCCGCTACAAATGGAGGAACGGCATACACTTTATCGGCAAGCAATGTTACGAATACAAAAAACACGCACAAACCGATAATAAACCTATTCGCCATTTCCTTTGCAATGCTCATTTATTAAAATATTGCCAGCCCGTAACATGCTCTACAGCCCACTCGACACTCTTATCCGTATGACAGTTGTTGCAGGCATTCGGCACACCATACTTTTTTGTCTCTGTAGGGGAGACAAATTTAAAGGTATGGTCCCTCGATTCTCTGTCTACGGCATGTTTTCCTGTCTTGACCATGTGGCACTCGATACAATCGCTGCCGCTGCTTGCGGGCTTATGATGCGTATGCTCCTCGATTTTGTCGAAGGAGTATTTTTCACCGAAAACAGACCCCGAGCCGTGGCATGTAAGACAAAGGTTGTTCGGCGATTTATAAAGGATGGACTTATACGCCGCGCCGTGCGGATTATGGCAGGCAAAACACTTTACACCCTGCTTATTCATCTTGCTGAACTTGTATGTATTCCCCTGAACCCTGTTTTTATGGGCAGTCCCGTTATGCCAGAAGGTATATGTCTCCTTGCCGTTTTCATAAGGGTCATCAATCCAGTATTTGCTTAGCACATCGCCGGGCTTATAACCCACAGGCCATGCCGTCTTATTATCAAGACTTTTTCCGCTGAGATGACACTGAAAGCAAATATCGTTTGCCCTTTCTCTTTCGAGATTAGCAGGATTTATTATTTTAGTATCCTTTACATATTCGCTCGGTTTCGGCATCATCCCGCTCTTTTTATCGCCCTCCATTTTATTCATTGCCTCTATATGCTCTTTTCCGGGTCCATGACAAGCCTCGCAGGCAATATTCTTTTCAGAGGATTTTTTTGTCTCGAGGTCATATCCTGTTTGATGACACCCTTCGCACAGTCTCGATGCAGGCTTTTTATCCCAATCTGCAGGATATTGAGATACCCACCAGTCCTTTTTGGGAACATAGGACTGCCACTTCTTTTTCGATACCACCCACTCGGCAGGAAGCATATAGTAATCGTCGCCTATCTTTTTTGCATACCTCTGCTTGAACCTGCTGCCGATAAGCATATCCACATCCTCCGGCTTAAAGGTCAGCGCGGGGTCTTTTGAATTAAAGTCGCCCAAAACATTTTTATCGGACCCCTCCCATACAGGCTCCTGCTCCATTTTACTGTGCATGGTGGTCTTCCATCCTGCATATTTTTCCTCATGACACCTCTTACACTCCTGCGAGCCTGCATACCCGCTGTCAGGCGATGCAGATTCCACCTTACCCGAGATAATCGCAGATACAAGCAACATCCGAAATATCATAACAGCCGCTATAATGCCTTTTCTCATAAAATTTTCCTCCCTTATGAACAAAAGAAAAAGATTTAGATACGGATGACACAGATAAATTATGATTCACACAGATAAAAAAACATAAAAATCATACTTAAAATCAGTGTAAATCTGTGTCGAAAAATGTTTTTTATTTCCGGCTCAATTTTTGGCAGCATAAAGCATCTCAAATACAGCCGTCCCCTTTTCAAGCATTTCCGCATCGCTCTTTGCCGACTTTTTTACTCCCGATAGTATTTCTTCTATACCCTCTGCTTCCGGGACATGATATTTGCCGTCTTTAAGGTCAATCTCATGAACAATCATGGCTATCTTCTGAACTGCTTTCGAGCGGAGATTAAATGACCTTATTAAAACCTCAAAGGTGCACATATCTCCTACATGAGTAAATTCACCTCCCTTCATATCGAAAGTAACCGCATCCTTGTCAACATGCCCCGTCTCTTCTTCGGCAATAAATTTAAAGACGGCATCCTTATCTATAAAATTCCTTATCAGCCATGCCGACGCCATCCTGTCAACAAAAGGTCTTTTTCTCGTAACCCAAGTTCTGCCCGTATAATCCCTAAGGCTCTTTTTAACGATTTCTTGCTGCAGAATTTTTACCCCTTTATCCGAGAGCCTTTTGCTCTCCGCTGCTAAAAGCTCCAATCTCTTTTCGATTTCATCACCTCCTTTTGACGAGAAAAAATCTATTTTTCTAATTTCCCGCAATTCCTTCAGGCACTTATTAATATGTTTTAATAATTTTTTGCCTTCCGGTTTTCTCCCTTTTTTAATGCCGCTCATCCTCCTTTCCAATCCCGATAACTTCATTGCTATATTTTGATAGTCAATATCCCTCTGGCTGTTAAATAGGTCAATAAACTCCTTGTTGCTCATAGTCTCTATTTTGTCAACGGTTACGAATGAGGCATCGCCTTTCATGGATATGACTTCCGACACGAGCCACTGAAAAAACTCGTAATGATCTTCGCTATATGGAAGGGCATAAACGGCGCCCTTAAACTGTATTGCCCCCGACCCTGTCAGCTTCCTCCATATCTTTATCCTGTTATTTACGGGTTTAGAGGGAACGCTGTAAAAGAACACGAGCCATTTGTTATAGGATTCTTTTTTAAGTAACATATATTACAATATATTTGTAACAGATGTTACAAGATATGTCAAGGGACAAATCGTCAGAATTAAAAGAATATTTTAGAGTGTTTTAATATGCAGCAGCAACCTCTTCGTGCCAGCTTAATAATTTTTTCATTTAATGATGGTTCTATGAATTTATTCTTTTAGAAGCGTGATGCGAGGCATTATAAGAAAGCGCTGTTACTGTTTCAGGAATAGTAAAAGGGGTAATACAATTGCAGTTTTAAGCCCTTCGATTTTCTTGATTGACAGATAATGGTTTCTGTCGCCTTCCTTGATAAGAGATATAAGAAAACCGGCATCTGCTAAGAGACGCATATTTATCTGCCATAAAGATAAGAATCCATTTTTGGCGATAGCAATAGCAGCCATAATAAATAAATATTGCAATATTTAAGCCTGTGCTGAAAGCTGTTTTTTAAGCTTCTCGATATTTCTAATAGGCGTCGGGTCAATGCCGTCGAGCACAGCGAGATAATAACTCGTCCAATCCCCGAGGTATATAAGGGAGAATATCTCCGCCAGTTTTCCCTTACCCTTTCCCCACACCTCCCGCATCCCGCTTACCCTATCGCCCAATATTGTTTTTGCAGTTTCTACCTGTCTCGATATACGGTCGTCTTCATCTTCGCTTCGCAGGATGATAATAAAAAAATTATCGCCGAATTTATGGCGCATATCCCATCCCTCGATTTCATTGTGATTCAACTCTGGAAATACACTGCAAAATGCCGGAACCTTGCTGTTTTCGTTAAACTGGCATTTCCACCTCGATGCAATCGAATCGGTGATATCCTGAACGCCATATATCAGAGGAATCTTTCCGTGAATGGCGATGGACAGCCTCTTTGCATCGTTTTCCGTTTCAACGGTTTCGGGCGAATAGCTTTTCGATAAAGTTTTCAACGTCTCGATGGTTTCTAAAATCTCCCTTTCCTGTCCCTCGATAAAACCGATTTTTTCCATTAAGATGAGCAAGGGAAAAAAGAGGTATCCAAGGGATTCTCTGGGCTGCTGCCCTCCTCTAATTTTTATAAGGGGTATGCTCTTTTCGCTGCAAAATTCCTCTACCGAACCGCCGCTTGTAATGGCTATGATTTTACCATCTTTTTTATAGGCATCATCGAGAGAGGATAGCGTCTCCTCGGTATTTCCGGAGTAACTGACGATAACTATCATCGTCTTTTCATTGACAAATTCAGGGAGAAGATAGTTTCTGCTTACAAGGCATGGTATTTTAGAAACCCTTTTAATATATGACGATAAAATATCGCCTCCCGCTGCCGACCCGCCCATTCCGCTTATGACTATATTTTCTATCCCCCCGGAATAAAAAGGAAATTCCAGATTTTTTGCGGCGCTTACGGCAATTTCGCATTGAGAGTGGAAATTTAATAATCTCTCTATCATTCCGTATTTATCGCCCTCTTTTATTAATTTCAAATCGCTTAACGGGTGCATAAAATAATCCCAAAAAATGCGTGAAAGACCTTATGTCCCTTCCGCTTGCCGTTCAGAC
>CAYMMR010000255.1:0-4156 GCA_964391545.1 uncultured Nitrospinota bacterium
GAATGACAGAGCGAACGGGCTCGGAATGACAACTCTCAATGTCTATTTTTGGGTTGACTGTTTTTATTGACAGATACGCTAACTGCCAACATAATGATAATATTACCGGTCAAATATTTTGGGAACTTTTTGCCCCTTTTTGTTCTTTCAGAACCGTCCTGATTGTTTTTTACATAATATTTTTACATGATATTTTTATTGACAGATGGGTGTGATTTTGTGTATACATGAACTTATGTTCATGTGAACATTCATTTAATAACACTTTTATGAACAGGCGGACTGCAAAGGAATCTAAGAAGGGCATCATGGAGGCTGCCATTAAGGTGTTCTCCGAAAAGGGCTATTCTCAGACCACCGTCAGAGAGGTTGCGAAACAGGCGGGGATAAGCGTGGGAGGGGTTTATATTTATTTTAAAAACAAGGAAGACCTCTATGCAACGCTCCTTAACTATCTGCTGAAAGATTTTTCGGACAGGACAAAAGAGACTGTTAAAGACATGGACGACCCTGCCGATGCCCTATATGCCTTTATCTCCATGAATCTGGAATATGCAAAAAGATACAAGGGGATTATTATTGCAGAGGGGAGGGATAGGGGCTTTAAATCCTGTCTCGATGTAAAAAAAAGGTTTTTCAAAAAACAGAGGAAACTTATCGAGGATATTATAAAAATAGGGGTAACTTCGGGTAAATTTAAGGAATGCGATGTAAAGACGGCTGCTAAAGTAATTATCGGCATATTGAGGGGTTTTGTCTTTTCCCTTTTAATAGATTCCACTGCACTTTATTCACCCGGGGATTGCAGCAATATTATTCTGAACGGATTATTGAGTAGAAAGGAGTAATACAAATGAATAAAAAAGTCCTATTATCTTTAAGCTGCTGTTTGCTGCTTACTGCCTGCTGCCTGCTCTTTACTGCCGGCTGCGAAAAAAAGAAGGAAACAAAGCAGGTCAAGGATAAGGTTATTAATGTTCAGATTCAGCCTGTAGAAAAGAGATCGCTCAGACCCTTTATCAGCGCCGTCGGGACATTGAATCCTTATGAGGAGGTTACGGTCAGCACGGAAGCAGACGGCATTCTTAAAGAAGTAAATGCCGATGAAGGAATAGAGGTGTCGAAGGGGATGCTTCTGTCTGCCGTTGACGATGCGGATTACAGCCTCGAAGTCGAGCGGTCTTATGCAGCCATAAAAGAGGCTGAAGCGAATCTATCCAATGCAAGGCTTGAATACCGGCGCAAAGAGGAGCTTTATAAAAAAGGGCTTATAACAAGACAGCAGTTTGACGATATGGCGACGAAATTGTCGCTCTCCGAGGCTGAATTGGAAAAGTCGAATTCCTCTCTATCCATTGCAAAGCAGAGGCTGTTAAAGGTGAAGATATACTCCCCGCTTTCGGGCATCGTCAAGGAAAAGAAGGTATCTGCAGGGAGTTATGTCAGGAACGGCAGTCCTCTTTTTACAATCATACAGATAAATCCCCTGAAGCTTAATTTTACGATAACCGAGGCAGATGTGAATAAGCTAAAGATGGGACAGGATGTCCTGTTCTCCGTATATGCCTTTCCCGGCAGGGAATTTAAGGGGGAGTTGAACGTTATCTATCCTTATCTCGACGAAAAGACAAGGACACTGCAGGTAGAGGCAAAAGTTCCCAATCCTGACAGGCTACTAAAGCCAGGTTTTTTTGTAAAGGTCATGCTCTATACAGGCCTGCCGAAAGATAAAGTCCTTGTGCCTGTTACATCCCTTCTATACGAGGAGGATAAGATAAAAGTTTTTATCGTTGAGGGCAATCTGGCAAAGGAAAGATATGTCAAAGCGGGACAAAAGTATAGATTACAGTCCGGAGCCGGCAGTCTGGAGCAGGGGGTCAAGGAGTATACGGAGATAATAGAAGGAGTTAAGGAAGGCGAAACGATTATTACTGTCGGACAGCAGAATCTATTCGAAGGAGCTAAGGTAAATGTTGCTCGCTGATATATCGATACGGCGCCCTGTTTTTGCGACGATGCTTATTATGGGGCTCGTCGTCCTCGGCATCGTCAGTTACCCACGAATCGGCATCGACCTTTTTCCAAAGGTTGATTTCCCGATTGTCAATATCACTGCTACTCTGAGAGGCGCAAGCCCGGAGATAATGGATATTGATGTCGCGGATAAAATCGAAGAAGCGGTTAATACCATCAACGGCGTAAAAACTATTACATCCACAAGCACGGAAGGAGCGACAACGGTTACGGTAGAATTTGTGCTCGAAAGAGATATTGACCTTGCAGTCCAGGATGTGAGAGAGAAGGTATCGATCATAAGGGCAAGGCTTCCGGAAGACATAGACGAGCCGAGAATAGAAAAGGTTGACCCCGATGCCAATCCCGTTATATGGCTAATACTTACAGGGGAAAAATCGGTCAGGGAGCTTTCCACTTATGCCGATGAAGTTTTGAAAGAGCAGATTCAGAGAATCAACGGCGTCGGCGCCATAAGGATGTCGGGATTGAGATTAAGACAGGTAAGGGGATGGCTCGATAGCGATAAGCTTAAGGCTTATCGGCTTACCGCTATGGATGTCGTAACCGCCCTCCAGAAAGAAAATGTGGAGCTTCCGGCAGGAAGGATAGAGGGCGATATTAAGGAATATGCAATAAAAATAAAGGGGGAATTCCAATCGGTTCAGGATTTCAATGACCTTGTGATTTCCTATACAAACGGCTCTCCGATAAGATTTTCCGACATAGGGAGGGTGGAGGATGGGATGGAGGAGAGGAGGTCAATAAGCAGGTTTAACGGAAAGCCAGGAATAGGCCTCGGCGTTCAGAAGCAGTCAGGGACGAATACAGTCGAGGTCATTGACAGGATAAAGAAGGAGCTCGATAATATCGGAAAGACACTGCCCCGCGGCATGAGCCTTAATGTAAGCTTCGACCAGTCAACTTTTATAAAACGCTCGATTAGCGAGGTTCGGCATCACCTGATTTACGGAGGCGTATTTGCAGTCTTTGCAGTCCTCCTCTTTCTTAAAAATTTAAGAACCACTCTTATAAGCGCCCTCGCCATACCAATTTCCATCATCTCCACATTTACGCTGATGAATATCTTCGATTTTACCTTCAATAACATGAGCATGCTTGCCCTCTCCCTTTCCGTGGGAATACTCATAGACGATGCGATTATAGTTATAGAGAATATTCATCGTCATATAGAAGAGGGAAAGAATCCTTATGAGGCTGCCTCCTTTGCCACATCGGAGATAGGTCTTGCAGTCGTTGCTACGACCTTATCTATTGTAGCGATATTTCTGCCTGTTGCTTTCATGAAGGGGATTATCGGAAGATTTTTTATGCAGTTTGCACTTACCGTCGTTTTTGCGGTGCTTGTGTCCCTGCTCGTATCTTTTACGCTCACCCCTATGATGGCATCGAGATACTTAAAAAGTCGGGAGTCGGGAGTCGGGAGCCTGCCCCTGCAGGCTTTAAGCAGGGGTCAGAGGTCGGATTGGGGGTGGTATAGGATAATCGAGAGATTTTACAGGTGGTTATTGGGGATTGCACTAAATCATCGTTTTATTGTTATAATTATAGCGTTCGGCATCCTGTTCTTCAGTTTTTATATGACAAAATTCCTCGGCAAGGAATTTTTACCGCCAGAAGATCAAGGACGGTTTATCGTAAGACTTCAGGCTCCAATAGATTATTCAGTAGAAGAAGTTGATAAATTATTCAGGAAGGCAGAAGAAATCGTAAGGGGCATCCCGGAAGTGAAGAGTGTTTTTTATGCCCAGGGGTTCGGGCTTACGCGGGAGATAAACAAGGGTTCCATGTTCATCGGATTAAAACCTCTGTCCGAAAGGGAAAAAAGCCAGCAGCAGATAATGGCAGAGGTGAGAAAGAGATTAAGAGAGATACCCGGTATTAAAGGCTCTGCCGAAGATATATCGCTTGTTGGAGGCGGACAGAGAATGGTGCCTATCCAATACAGCATCAGGGGTAGGGATTTGAACAGTCTGAGGGAATATACAAATGAGATTTCTACTCAATTTTCAAAAATCCCGGGTGTTGTCGATGCCGATACCTCCTTTGAGGCAGGGAAGCCGGAGATAAGGGTTTACATCGAAAGGGATAAGGCTGCAGACCTCGGTGTCAGTATCCAGAG
>CAYMMR010000256.1:0-4151 GCA_964391545.1 uncultured Nitrospinota bacterium
CCTCACCCCCACCCTCTCCCCCGAGGGGAGAGGAAGAAAGAGAGGGACCCTCTCCGCTGAAGGGAAAGGGTTTGTTTTTGTGTTCGATTAAAAAACTGCACCAGAGCATCTTGTCGTCATCAAAGGGTGTCCTCTTTGACCAGTGCTGGACAGGGAGGGATGTAATTTTTATACCCTCAATCTGATAATTTTCCCACCAGTCAAGGACAATGTTTTTTGAAACGCCAATAGAGGTAAAATAATCTCCATAGCCTGGACCTGAAATAAAAAAAGGATTAAATTTCTCCTTTAAAAATTTTATGCTTTTAGTATCAAGATGGTCATAATGACCGTGAGAGATTAAGACATAATCTATCTGAGGGAGTTTCTCAGGCTCGATTGGAAATTGGGTCTTTCTTTTTAAGGTCAGGAGAAAGTTTACATCCCATAAGACAGGGTCTGTTATTATTGTCTTACCCCCAATTTTCATTAAAACTGTTGAATGCCCAAGCCATACCACATAATCTTTAGATGTCTCATTTAATTTCTCAAAGTCAGGCGTAACGATATTAAATTTTACTTCCTTCTTTTTATCCTCCTTATAAACATTTTTTGAAAATACCATCCATTTAAGCAAATCGGCAAAACTCTTCCTGCAACCCTCACACCATGGATTGTGGAATCTCCCGTCTTTACCATGATGAACCTTTTTTATGGCTATATCTTCAATTGACATTTCTGGTCTTCCTTCCCCCTCACCCACCACCCTCACCCAACCCTCTCCCAGAGGGAGAGGGAGAGAGGGGCAAGGGGAGAGGAGGAAGAAGATGCAAAAAAGTATAAATACCCTCACTTCTGGATTCCCTCTAAAAAAATCTTGAGTATATTATTGAAGGCATCCTCGATGGAAAATTGATTCTCCATTAATACATCCGGCTGGATTATCATCCTGATAGCTCCAAGATATGCCATTACAGCAATCTTGGTATTTATATCTTTTCTTATCCTTCCCTTTCTTACACCTTCCTCTAATATGCCTCCTATATATTTATATATCTCCTTTTCCCTGAAGGACTCGCATTCTTTCCACAAATCAGGTATATCTCTTTTTATGTCGGTCATGAAGGCGCTTCCAATTATCGAGACCCGTCTGGTAACTTCTGCAATTATCTTTTTAAATCTCTCTATAGGGTCGGGGATTTCCATCTTTGCCATTTGCAATAATTTGTCAATATCCCTGTGCAGCCTTTCCTTAACAGCCCACGCAATATCCTCTTTACTCTTGAAATGCAGATAAAGGGTCTTCTTGCTTATGCCGAGGTCGGAGGCAATATCGTCCATTGTTACCCTCCTGAAGCCGTATTGAGAGAACCTCTTTTCTGCTGCATCTATTATTCTGTTTTTCATTAAATTTTATATGGAAACTATTTAAGTTTTTTCAGTTTCCATACTTTAAAATATTTTTAAATTCCTGTCAAGCGAAAAATATGAGAAAATAAAATAAATGAATCTATCGGGCATATTTTTAAAAAACGGCGTCCTTGCCGGAAAGCTTAAAAATTACGAGTATCGCCACCAGCAGGTCTTGATGGCAAAGGCTGTAGGCAATGCAATAGAGGAAAGCGCTCACCTTATTGTCGAGGCTGGAACGGGTATTGGAAAGAGTCTCGCCTACCTCATCCCTTTTATTCTCTGGACGCAGAAGGAAAATAAAAAGGCGGTCATTTCTACATACACAAAGGCATTGCAGCATCAATTGGTGGATAAAGATATTCCCTTTTTAAAGGATGCCCTCGGCATAGATTTCGGTTTTGCCCTCTGTGTCGGCGGTGAAAATTATCTCTGTTTGAGGAGGCTTCATCAGGCAGGCTCTCACGGACTTTTTGAATTGGATGAGACCGAAGATTTAAAGAAACTATACGAATGGAAAGACAAGACTAAAACCGGACTAAAGTCAGATATAGGTTTTGAGCCTGTATATAAACTATGGAAGAAGGTATGCAGGGAAGGGGATATATGCTTCGGCAGGAAATGCGGTTTTTACGAGCAGTGTTTTTATCAAAAGGCAAAGGCTGTCGAGAGGAAGGCGCATATTCTTATAACGAATCACCATCTCTTTTTTGCCCATATTGCATCGGGCTGGAATGTCCTTCCAAAATTCGACGGCATAGTATTCGATGAGGCGCACCGATTGGAGGATGTGGCATCGGGTTATCTCGGAATCGAGATCTCGAATTATCGCCTGAAGAGCCTGCTCGACGATATTACAAGCCCGGCTACGGGAAAAGGGCTGCTGTCAAGGCTGGAATGGCTTGCGCCGTATACATCCGTTGAAATAGATTCGCTGACGGACAGCGTGAGGCATGCAGGAGATAAGTTTTTCGGCATCCTATCCGGGAGATTGGAAGGCATGACGCGGAGAATACGGGAGAGAAATTTTATGCCGAATCTATTGCACGAGCCTCTATCGGAACTCCGCGAAGGACTTAAATCGGTGGCAGGAATGGTAAAAAAAGAAGAAGAGGAAAAAGAGGCGCTGTCGCTAATCGAGAGATGCGCCAATCTTTCGTCCGATATAGACGATATAATGTTGCAGAGACTACCAGAGCATGTCTACTGGGCCGAAAGGGAGAGGAGGCTGTTAAGGTTAGTTGCAACGCCAATTGATATTTCTTCTATATTGAGAGAGCAGATATTTAATAATATCAAGCCTGTGATACTCACCTCGGCTACACTTTCCATTCATGGAGATTTCGGTTTCTTAAAAGAGAGATTGGGATTAAACAGCGGCGGCGAATTAGCCCTCGATTCTCCATTTAATTACAGGGAGAATGCCATGATTTATATACCGGGAGGCATCTCCGATCCGAAGGAGATAGAGGGATTTGAAAGCGATGTCATAGATTCGATAAGGGAGATTTTGGATATTACATCGGGCAGGACATTAATTCTATTCACCAGTCACGGTATGCTTACAAAATCGTATAATATGCTCACAGGAGCAGCCGAAAAAATTGCATTTCTAAGGCAGGGTGAGATGGACAGTTATAAACTGATAGAAGAATTTAAGGGCAGAGATAATGCAGCCCTCCTCGGCACATATACCTTCTGGCAGGGTGTGGATATTCCAGGAGATGCCTTACAGTGCGTGATTATCGTTAGACTGCCTTTTCAGGTTCCGGATGACCCTGTAACAGAGGCAAGGCTTGAGAAATTAAAGGAGAATGGCAAAGACCCTTTTATTCATTACCAGATACCGAATGCTATATTAATGTTTAAGCAAGGTTTCGGGAGATTAATAAGGACTCAGAACGATAAGGGGATAGTAGCAATCCTCGATCCAAGGGTGAGGACAAGGTTTTATGGAAAGAGGTTTCTCAATTCCCTTCCTGACTGCATCAGGACGGATTCTATTGGAAAGGTAGAGGAGTTTTTCGATAAGATAAAATAAAGCTGCTGAATTATTAAGCCTCAATCTTGTTAAGCTCAGAGAATTATTTTTAGCAAATTCATAATTCATCCCTATGTATTGGCGTCAAGTGGAGCGGCTTGTTATGTGCGTCTCAATTGTTTCAATATCTTATCGTATTCCGAATGTGTACCAATCCAGAACCAGATTATATCTTCTCCTTGAATGATGCCAACGGCTCTATAATCTTTTGTAATTCTTACTGAGAATATGGGACGTGTCGAGTGGATTTGCTTGAAGTGTAAACTTGGATAGTACGGGTCTTCCTGAAACTGCTTATATGCCTCTTTTGCCAGCTTCTTTATTGTTATAGGCAAGTCGGAATAACACTTCCAGAAGCGCTCCGCTGTTCTTGAATTCATAAGCGATCAATATCCAACGGCTTCGTTTTTCCTTTTTTGTGCTCTGCAAGGGCTTCATCCGCAAGTTTGTCGAGGACATCTTCAGATTCAGCAAACATTAGCTCCCATTTTTTTTCTGCCTTTAATTCTTCAAGTACCCACTTTGCAAGAGCATTTTGATCGACAACTGGCAGCTTTGATGCTTCTTTGAAAGCTTTTTCAAGTAACTGAGTCATATTTCACCACCTTTTCTTTTTTGTATATCTTATCAGGTTCATTGCTTGGCGTAAAGTAATATTGCTGCAGCAATTGGACAACCTAGTCACATCGTGACCCCCTGAAGAAGAATTTTTATTCAACTT
>CAYMMR010000257.1:0-4148 GCA_964391545.1 uncultured Nitrospinota bacterium
TGCATCTTCGATAAATCCCGGAAGATATGACAGCGGCGGAACCCTGTTTACCCCGCCGTTTAAGATATTCCTGCTTATCTCGATTATATCGCCGACTATTGCGCTCCCTGTCGGAAGAGACCCTGCGCCCTTTCCAATAAGCATATTTTCTCCAACCATATCGCCTGTAACCTCTATGGCATTCAAAACGCCGTTCACCTTCGATATGGGATTATCTTCTTTAACCATCGTCGGATGCACCCTGACCTCTATCTCATTTCCGCTCCCCTTTGTTATGGCAAGAAGCTTTATACGATAGCCGAATTCCTTTGCAAAATTTATATCTATCGGGGTTATCTTTGAAATCCCCTCTGTATAAACCTTGTTTATATCAACCCTTGCGCCAAAGGCAAGGGATGCGAGGATGGTAATCTTATGTGCAGAATCGCCCCCTTCTATATCGAGGACCGGATTAGCCTCTGCAAAACCGAGCGACTGAGCCTCTTTCAAAACCTCGTCAAAGGGTCTCCCCTCATCGCTCATCTTGCTTAAGATATAATTGCATGTCCCGTTTACTATCCCGTAAACAGACCGGATATTATTTGCAGGGAACCCCTCTTTCATCGCCCTTATAATAGGAATGCCTCCGCCTACACTCGCCTCAAACCCGATATCTACTTTATTTTTAACAGATGTCTCGAATATCTCGCTGCCGTGCTTTGAAAGCAGAGCCTTATTTGCAGTAACCACATGCTTTTTATTATTCAAGGCATGGAGCATGAATGTCTTTGCAGGCTCATATCCGCCTATCAGCTCGATAACAATATCTATCTCAGGGTCGTCTAAAATCTTGTAGGCGTCTTTGGTAAGGATATTCTTATCTACCTTTACACCCCTGTCAGTCTCTATATCGAGGTCGGCTATACCCTTTAAGTTTAATTTTGCACCGAGCCGTCTCTCGATAACCCCGCTGTTCTCCTGCAAAATCTTAACAACCCCTGCCCCAACTGTCCCGAATCCCAATAAACCGATATTAATCGTTTTCATAATTTTTCACCTCTTAACTCATAACTCTAAACTCATTACTTCACAATATCCCCTTTATCCCTCTTATTGCCTGTCTTGTGCGATGCTCGTTCTCGACGAGCGAAAACCTGACAAACTCGTCTCCCCCTTCGCCGAATCCGATACCCGGAGAGACTGCAACCTTTGCTTTGTCTAATAAGAGCTTGGAGAATTCGACAGAGCCGATTTTTCTGTGCTGCTCCGGAATCTCCGCCCATACGAACATGGTTGCCTTCGGCTTCTCTATCTTCCAGCCGATTCTGTTAAGTCCTTCCACAAGCACATCCCTGCGGGATTTATAGGTATTGCAAATCTCCCGAACGCAGTCCTGCGGACCATTCAATGCAATAATAGCCGCAATCTGAATGGGCTGGAACATCCCGTAATCCAGATACCCCTTTAGTTTTTGCAATGCCCTGATGATTTCAGTATTTCCTACGCAAAAACCGACCCTCCATCCCGGCATATTGTAGCTCTTTGAAAGCGTGAAAAACTCGACCCCTACATCCTTTGCGCCGGGAACCTGCATCATGCTCGGCGCCTTGTAGCCGTCAAAAACAAGGTCTGCATAGGCAAGGTCATGGATTACGATTACATCATGCTCCTTTGCAAAGGCAACGACCTTCTCGAAAAACGGAAGCTCGACACAGGCGGTCGTGGGATTATGGGGAAAACTTATTACAATTGCCTTTGGCTTGGGCCATAGCCTCTTAAAAGTATTTGTAAGCTCCTCAAAAAAATCATTATCCCTTCTTAACGGAACGGTTACCACATCCGCGCCTGCAATAATAAACGCATAAGTATGAATTGCATAAGTAGGCGAAGGGACCAATACCGTATCGCCGGGACCCGAAATAGCCAATGCAAGATGGGAGAGACCCTCCTTTGAGCCGATTGTTACGATTGCCTCGGACTCGTAGTCCAGTTCCACATCGTAATTCCTCTTATACCAATCCGCAATGGCAAGCCTCAACTTCTTTATGCCCCTCGACGCAGAATACCTGTGATTTTGGGGTTTTTGGGCAGCCTCTATAAGCTTCTCTATGATATGAGGAGGCGTTGGCTGGTCGGGGTTTCCCATGCCGAAATCAATAATATCGTCTCCTCTCTGCCTTGCCTTCATCCTTAAATCCGTTACGACGCTCAAAATATAAGGCGGAAGCCTCTCTATCCTCTGAAATTTGTGCATAAATTTTCAAACGACTTTTTATGTTTTTTGCCTAATGGAAAAAGATTCGGATTTCTGGTCATAAAAATGGATTGATAATCTTTATACCTTCAATAATCTGTCCATGCTGCATATCCTCTGTATAAATAGCAATACATTTTGCTTCTAATGCGGATGATAATATTAGACTGTCCCAATAGGCATACTTATAACTTTTGGCTATATCTATTGCTTTATCAATAGTCGCCTTTGAAACCATTCCTACATTGAATATTTCAAAGAGATTATTGCTTATCACCTTTATAGTTTCCATATCAATATTGAACTTCCGGCTCATAATCCAGATAAATTCATTAACCACCTGTGTGCTTATGGTAATTTCTTCATTTTCAAGCATCAATAAAACCTTATCTTTTTTGCCGATTTCAGTGCTTGAATAAGCATAAATCAGAATATTCGAGTCTATAAAAATCATTTATTTTCTTCTCCGTAAATTTCCTTTCTTTCGAACTTCCACTTGGTAGTATCTATTTTAACGGTATCTATGAGAAGTTTCTTTGCCATTTCATTTTCAGTCTTTACAATAACCTCAACTGTTTTATTCTTGAATCCTTCAGGCAGTTTTATATGTAAAACATTATCATCGGTTTTAATTTTGCTCTTAACAAGTATCATACTTACCCCCTTTAAAAAAATTCTATTGAATAAATTATACCATACACAATATAAAAACCTCTAAAAAAGATTATCATCCACAACTTATAAAAAGGAATACAGGGGAGTGTAAAAGGGTAAAAGGGCTAAAGTTTAAGAGTCCTGGCGCAACGAAGAATTAGCCACAGACTTTCACAGCATGGCTTTAGCCGTAACAAAAGCACTACAAAAGCAACCATAGATAAACATAATGGTTAAAAAAATGTATCAATCTACGGCTAAATTTATCATCCTTGCATTATATGAGCTTCGGACAAAGGGGCCGGATTCCACTTGTTTAAAGCCCATCTTTTCACCCTCGCTTTTATAATAGGCAAACTGTTGCGGTTCGATATACTCTGCCACAGGCAGATTTTTTTTTGTTGGCATTAAATACTGACCGATTGTCAGGACATCGCATCCAGCCTTTCGTAAATCTTTCATTACGGCGATTACCTCTTCTGTCTTCTCTCCCAGCCCCGCCATAATACCGGATTTTGTAATAATATCGGGATTAGAATCTTTTACTATGCCAAGCATTTTTAAAGACCTCTCGTAATCAGCCTGCGGCCTTACTGTTTTATAAAGACTTGGAACTGTCTCGAGATTATGATTATAAATTTCAGGTCTGCTTTCTGCAACCTTCTCGATTAATTCTGCCGAACCGGAAAAATCCGGGGTCAATACCTCGATTGTAGCTTTTTTATTAACCCTCCTGACTGCATTGACAGTTTTTACAAATTGTCCTGCGCCTTTATCAGGCAGGTCATCCCTTGTTACAGATGTTATAACCACATGCCTTAAACCCATATCGAGAGACGCCTCTGCGACATTTAATGGTTCATCGTCAGCAGGCATGACAGGATACCCTTTATCAACCGAACAAAACCCGCAGTTCCTTGTGCAGACATTGCCTAAAATCATAAATGTCGCAGTGGGCTTGGAAAAACACTCGGCTATATTCGGGCATCGTGCGGACTCGCACACGGTATTAAGCCCTTTCTTCCGCAGCATGGCTTTAACATTGTGCAGCCTGCCATTATCCCTGTATTTTTTTGTCAGCCATCGAGGCAGTCTGTCTGTCATAGGAAAAGAAAAATTTTCAGCCACAGATGAACACAAAAATGTCATTCCGAGCCCATTCGCTCTGTCATTCCGAACCCTTCGCTTTCGCTCAGGGCAGGCTCAGCGAGGAATCTGACACGAAGTGTCACCCTGAACGAAGTGAAGGGTCTTATAAGTT